>NZ_JAMXRY010000030.1:0-61927 GCF_024124525.1 Halomonas sp. OfavH-34-E
CCCGGGCGCCTGCTGCTGGTGCTCGCCGTGCTGCTGGCGCTGGCGACCCTGGTCGGCATTCTGATCGGCCAGTCCAGCAGCGGCTGGGCATTGAGCCTTCACAGCGACGTTCTCGACTGGCGCTGGCCGCGCATCTTCGCCGCCGCCGGCAGCGGCGCCCTGCTGGCCATCGCCGGCACCCTGATCCAGCGGGTCACCGCCAATCCCATGGCGAGCCCGGAACTGCTGGGCATCAGCGGTGGTGCGGCGATTGCGCTGATTCTCACCATCTTCCTGGTGCCAGCGCCGAGCAACCTGACGCTGGTGGGCGCCGGCACCGTCGGTGCGCTGGTCGTGCTCGGCGTGCTGGTGGCGCTCAATCGCGCCAGCGGCTTCCAGCCAGAACGCCTGCTGCTCAGCGGCGTGGCCATCACTGCGCTGTTCGACGCGGTGCGCTCGATCGTGCTGGCCGGCGGCGACCCACGTGGCCAGCAGGTCATCGCCTGGCTGTCAGGGTCGACCTACTACGTCGACCCGGTCTCGGCGCTGGTGGTACTGGGTATCGGGGCGCTGGCCGCCGTCGCCGCTCAGGCGCTGACTCGCTGGCTGGATATCCTGCCGCTGGGCGCTGCCACCGCCAAGGCGCTCGGGATCCACGTCGAGCGCGCCCGCCTGGGCCTGCTGGCGACGGTGGCGATACTGACCGCGGTGGCCACCCTGATCGTCGGTCCGTTGTCCTTTGTCGGCCTGCTGGCGCCTCATATGGCACGTCTGTTGGGGCTGTCCCGGGCTCGCGCGCACCTGGCCGGGGCGGCGCTGATCGGGGCGCTGCTGATGGTGCTGGCCGACTGGGTCGGCCGCCAGTTGCTGTTTCCCCAGGAGATCCCGGCAGGCCTGGTCGCCTCGCTGATCGGCGGCAGCTACTTCATGTGGGGGCTGCGAAAGTTGTAAGCTAAAGGTGTCTTCGGTGACAAAACCGCTCCGCCAACGAGGGAATCCCGATGCACGACAGCCTGCCCCTGCTCCGTCCTTCCCTCGCCCGTCTGGCCCTCGGCGGTAGCTGCTACTGGTGCCTGGAGGCGGTCTATCAGTCGCTGCGCGGGGTCGAATCGGTCCACCAGGGCTGGGTCGCCGCCGACGGCGAGCACTCGGACTTTCATGAAGCCGTAGTGGTGGACTATGACCCCTCGAGACTGCCCCTGGACGTGCTGATCGAGATCCACCTTTACACTCACCGGGCCACCGCAGACCACCAGCGCCGCGACCGCTATCGCTCGGCGGTCTATGTGCTGACCGAGTCTCAGGCAGCTTCTGCTCGAGACACCCTGGCCCAGTTGCAGGATGACTTCGACGCGCCCCTTCTCACCCGAGTACTGCCGCTGGTGGACTTTCGCGCCTCGAAGGAGGACTACCAGGACTACTTCTACAGTGACCCGTCGCGGCCCTTCTGCGAACGCTGGATCACCCCAAAACTCAAGCTGTTGCTCGAGCGCTTCGGCGACGTCGCCGACGACGAGCGCCTGGCCCAGGCCGGGGTAACGGCGGAGGGCAGCCAGGGCCAGAGCTAGAGAGAGAAAGAGATGGCTATAAAAAGACAGGAATAGCGATAGCACTCGGCCCGCCTAGGCCCGCTGTTCTTCCACCGGCAGCCTCCATGCCAAGACGCCCAACCGGGAAAACCCGGTCGGGCGTCTTTGCATCGACCTTGTCGATCGAACCCTTTCGGCCTTTTCTAGAAGCGATAGCTCAGGCTACTGATCACGCTTCGCGATTCGCCGTAGTAGCACCAGTAGTCACAGGAGGCGACGTACTTTTCATCGGTCAGGTTGGAGACGTTGACCTGGGCACGCCAGTGCTCGTCGAAGTCATAGCGGCCCATGGCATCGAAAACGGTGTAGTCGGTGACATTGATGTCACCATCCACCGACTCGCCGACGTGACGGATACCCCCGCCAAGCGCCAGACCATCGAGCCGTCCGCCCACAAAGCTGTAATCCAGCCAGGCAGACGCCTGATGGCGAGGAATCAGCGAGGCACGATCGTCGTTCTCGTCGCGGGCATCGGTATAGGTGTAGGCAGCAGTGAGCTGCAGGTTGTCGGTCAAGTAGCCAACTCCTTCGAGCTCGATCCCCTTGGACTCTCGCTCACCCTTCTGGATCGGCGTCCCGGTAGGCCCTGATACCAGGCTATTGCTTTCCTCAAGATCGAAATAGGCGGCCGACACATAGCCATCCCATCCTGGAGGCGCATACTTCATGCCGAGTTCCCACTGCTCTCCTTCCAGTGGCTCATAAAGCGAGCCGCCATCGTCGGTCCTGGCCAGCGGTTGGAAAGACTCGGTGTAGCTGAGGTAGGGGTTGAGACCGATATCGCTCAGGTACATCACCCCGCCCGACCAGGTCACTTCGCTGTCATCGGCACGCTGCACCGCTCCGCCGCGAACCTCGTTGTCGGTCTCGGCGTCGTCGTAGCGCACCGCCCCCAGCAACACCCAGCGATCATCGATACGCAGCTGGTCCTGCACGTAGATGCCCAGCTGGTCCTTGTCGATTACACGATCGATGGCCTGGTCACTGGTGGGTGCCGTGAAATTGCCATATTCAGGCGAAAACAGGTCGATGGAGTCGCCGAAGGGAAAAACGTCGGTCTCTTCTCCCTCGAGGCTCAGATCCTGGTAATCCACCCCCATCAGCAGGGTGTTTTCGGTACGCTCGGTGAACCAGGTCCCCACCATGCGGTTATCCACGGTAAAGCTGTCGATGTCACCGTCACGTTGCAGGTGACCACGCGCGCCAGTGGTCGGAGAGTCCGCGAAGAACATATAGGTGCTGCGCAGGTCGAGGTCGAGCTCGCTGTAGCGCAGGTCCTGCTCGAAACGCCAGGTGTCACTGAAGCGGTGGCGGAACTCGTAACCCAGCGACATCTGGGTATGTTCATCCTTGTCGTAGCCCGGCTCACCATAGTTGGTGTCCCGGTCGATGGTACCGAACGGCGTATCATGCACGGTGCCGTAGGGCGTCTTGAAGGGGTTGGTCGGAACACCGTCATCCTTCTGGAAGCTGGTCAGCAGCGTCAACTGGGTGTCGTCCGACAGGTCCCATTCCAGGCTCGGAGCAATGTAGTAGCGATCGTTGTAAGTATCGTCCAGATCACCATCACGCTCCTTGTAGAGCCCGACAAAGCGATAGCGCACATCGCCGCTTTCGGTCACCGGACCAGAGCTGTCGAAGGCAATCTGACGGTGATCACGATTGCCCACCTGTACCTGGATCTCGCCCTGGGGTTCCGCTGTGGGGCGCTTGCTGACGGCGTTGATCAGGCCGCCAGGGGGCGCCTCACCGTAGAGGATGGATGCCGGCCCCTTGAACACCTCGATGCGCTCGAGCCCAAAAGGCTCCGGTAGCCATTGGTAAAACCCTTCGCGGTAGATGCGCAGACCATCCTGATAGGTCGCCTGATCAAAACCACGCACCTTGAACCAGTCGGTGTTGTTGTCGGAGCCATAGTGACCCGACAGAACACCGGCGCGGTAGCGAAAGGCCTCATCGATCTGCTGGACGTTGCGCTCGTCGAGCTCCTCTCTGTCGACGCTGGATACCGAGCGGGGCGTCTCGAGCAGCGGTGTATCCACCTTCAGGGCCGTCGCGGTGACGACCATGTCGTCCTGCGCGACATAGGACGCAGACTCCTCCTGGGCAAACGCCATCCCCGCCCCGGCAAGTGGCGCCAGCCCCAGCGCAAGGCGCACGGCGATGGCTAGCGGGCGGCGGGAGACAGGGCTGCCGCGCAGGAAGTCGGTGAACCGTGGACTGGCGGATGGACGGGGACTGTCGGGTTGCATGCGGTAGGCCTCGGAGCGCATCGAAGACGACAACGAACGACGTTGAACGTTCGTGAAACATGCTCGATATGCTAATTGTTTTCATTTTTACACGCAATCAAGACCAGCTTTCATTTACAGGAATTCCACCAAAGGCCGATGTCGATCAAGGACTGCGAAACCACCTCGCGCCATCAGCGGCACCAGAGCGTCCCGTCAACCGCAGGCAGGCGAAGGCCCGAGCCAGCCGTGCTCGGGGGCGAGGGTGCCAGGCAGGGGTTGTGGACGAATCGCTGAATGGGAAAGGAGGCAAGGGCAGCGGCTGCATCGCTGATGAACTGATCCATTCGAAGGGCGGCCACCGGATTGTCCTCGGCGATATAATCGACGGCGTGACGCCGATCGGCCTCGGCTTCAGGCGTTCAGACGACCCTCACTCACTGGACTCGTCGGCCTGCTGCAGCAGGTGTTTTCGACGCAAGACAGCGTCGGCCTCGACCTCCTCGTTCGAACGACCACGCCCTGCCCGCCTGGAAGCCCGCGCCGCTTCCACCTTGCTGCGCAGGAAGTCGTCATGCTCACGCACTTGACGTTGGCGCTCGATGAAGTCGCACATCAGGTCTCGCGCCACCTGGGACGCCGGCCGGTGCACCGCCGCCGCCTCGGCCATGAAGGCTTCGTGCAGTTCAGCCTCAAGCTTCATGGTAAACACGGCTTGCTTGGTCATCGCTGTGTCCCCTTCATTGCCACTTCGTACTGACCAAGTCTATACAAGGTCAACACCCGCGACACCGTGAGGCTCCGGATGTGCCGAGCACCGCCCGCAAGGTCGAGGAGCGCAGGCATTTTTCGGACAAGCCCTACAGCGGATCGAGCCGGGCCACGGCGTCACGACTGGCAGCCTCGCGGCTGGACCCGGTGAGTTCGACAAGCTGCCCCGAGCGCATCTCGAACAAGCGGTCGGCGTGCTGGAAGTAGTGATCGTCGTGGCTGATGGCGAACACCGTCTTGCCCATGTCCTTGAGTCGCGGCAGCAGCTCACGATAGAACACCCGTCGGAACTGCGGGTCCTGGTCGGCGGCCCATTCGTCGAGCAGCAGGATATCTCTCTCCTCGGCCACCGCCATCAACAGCGCCAGCCGCTTGCGCTGCCCCTGGGACAGCTCCGGGTTGGTGACCCGCTGGCCGTCGAAGTGAAGCTTCTCGCGCATCGCCAGGTACTCGAGCCAGTCCTCGACCAGCGCGGGGTCGGCCTTGTCACCGCCGGGGCCTATCAGGGTGTCGAACTGGTGGAAGTCGGTGTAGACCGCGGAAAAGCGCTGGCGATAGGCGCCCATCTCAGCGGCCCCCACCTCCTGGTCGTCGATCAAGAGACGCCCCTGGTGGGGCCGGTAGAGACCGGTCAGCAGCTTCGCCAGGGTCGACTTGCCGCTGCCGTTGCCGCCGATCAGAAATACCAGTTCACCACGCCGCAGGGTCAGGTCCAGCGGCCCCACGGCGAAACCCGGGCCTTTCGACGCTCGTCCTGCCCCGTCGTCTTCGTCGGACGCTTTAGCGGGCTCGGGGTAGCGAAAGGCCACGCCTTCAAGGTGCAGTCGCTGCCAACGCTCGCCCTCTGCCTCCTGCACGCCGAAGTCGCCCTTGGCCTCGGCCAGATCGAGTCCACGCAGCTTGTCGAAGGCCACCTGGGCGCTTAGCAGCGTCGGCAGTGCGCCCACCGCCGAGATCAGCGGGGTACGCAGGAACAACAAGGTCAACGAGAAGGTCGCCGCCACCTCGGTGGTGGCCCAGCCAAGCCCATTGGCCAGATAGAACACCACCCCGATGGCGCCGAGCATCATGATATTGGAGACATTGACCGCGCTCAGGTGATAGGTGTCGGCGCGGATGACATGGTGACGATAGCGGCGGGCATCATGGTCGTAGGTGTCCTCGAACAGGGCTCGCGCCCGGGCACGATTGAGCGCCAGTTCCTTGCGTCCATCGATGACCGCCTGATAGTCGCGATAGAGCGAATCTTCGGTCGCACGAACCTGGGCCAGATGGCGGTAGACCCGCCCTACCAGCCAGGCCCCTCCTGCCATGGTCAGCGTGACCCACAGCGCGGTGACCAACAGCAGCCCGGGGGACAGCCAGCCGAGATACAACGCCGAGCCCAGCGTCAGCACGATGCCCTGAACCAGCTCGGGCAGACGTACGAAAGCGATGGTGATATTGCGGATATCGCTGGACAGACTGGCCAGTAATTCGGCGCTGCCCAGGCGTTCGAGGCGCTCGATATCGGTATCGAGGATCTGCTTGACCAGGCGGCCTCTCAGGCCATAGACAAAATGATGCCCCAGGGTGGTCAAGGCCAGCTGAGAGGCCAGAGTCACGGCCAGCAATGCCACGATCACCCCGAGAAACTGCGGCAGCACGCCGAGCGCATCTCCGGACACCTCGATCAAGCGGCGGTTGATAAAGGCGATGGCGCCGATACCCAGTCCGGCACTGGCAAGGCTCAGCAGCATGACGCCGATAAAGGGCCAGCGATAATGACGAAAGACGACGCTCAACAATTCCACGAAACAGGACCTCGAGGGGCGGGCCGGACGGCGCTTTCGCACCGCTTAAACGGTGTCGATCGTCGCCCTGGCCATGATAATGCGGACAAGGGGCCGGTATTGTCCCAGAGGCAACACACCATGGAAAGCCGCATGCGCACCTGACTTTTCAAACAGGGATCATTCCTGAAATAGCGCCAGGTCGGCTCTTTCGTGCACGTTTGAAACAAGCTCTATGGCGGCGTCATCGATAGGCAACAGAGCCTTGCATGTTTCTTTCACAAGACTGGCTTGAAATCTTGTACATAACCTCCACAATGATTCGTGCAACATCGCAAGTCGCAGCACAGGAACCCGCTGCGACCGATGACATCGCTGGAACCATCCGCGAGAAGGAGAAATGGAATGATCCGCAAGAATCTGCTGACTACCGCTATCGCAAGCACCGTCTTCGCCGGCACCATGGCCGTGGGCACCAACGCCTTCGCCGAGCAGAACACCGCTCAGAATAATGGCGCCGGTAACCAGCAGCAGGCTCAGGGCCTCTACTCCGCCGATGAGCTGATGGACGCCGACGTTTTCGCCAAGGGTTCGAGCGAGGATGAAGTGGGCGAAGTCGAGGACATCCTTCTCGACAATGACATGAAGGTCCGCGCCATCGTCGTCGAAGCGGGCGACCTGCTTGACCTCGGCGGCAGCGAGTATGTGGTCGAAACCGGCAACTTCACCGTGCAGACTGCCAACGGCGACAGCCTCGACAACATCGAGTACAGCGTTCATCTGGACATGACTCAGGACGAGGTGTCCCAGCTGCCCGAATACACCGATACCTGGTGGAACCAGACCAAGTCCAGCGTTCAGCAGGCCTGGATGGACACCAAGGAAGGCGCCCAGAGCGCCTGGCAGACCACCAAGTCTGCTACCGCCAACGCCCTGACCAGCGCCGGCAACGCCATCGAAGGTGCGGGCGACAATGCCCAGGACGCCGCTCAGGACGCTACCAACTAAGAGCGATCCGAAGCTGACGGGCAGCACCCGTCAGTCAGCGAACACACCCGGCCTTCGCGCCGGGTGTGTTGCGTCTGGCTCCCCGAATTCGCTTCCCTAAAGGCCTGCATACCCGTTCGGCCCCGCCAACCATGACCCGCCGCCGACTATGCCTCGCGCCGACTAAGCCTCGCGCCAACCAGGCCCTGCCGACCAAGACCTGGCGACTAGGCCTCGCGCCAACTAGGCGCTCCGACTAAGCTCTCCGACTAAGCCCAGCCAGCAATGGCTTGCCGGTCAGCGGGTCTTCCACCAGCGAGCAGTCCACGTCATAGAGTTGCCTGACCAGTGCCGGCGTCACCACCTTTTCCGGCTCGCCCTCTGCCACCAGGCGCCCATCGCGCATGGCGACCAGGTGATCGGCGTAGCGGCAGGCGCTGGAAAGATCGTGGACCACCATGATCACCGTACGTCCCCGCTCCACCAGCCGATGCAGCAGTTCGAAGACCTCCAGCTGGTGGCCCAGATCCAGCGCCGAGGTGGGCTCGTCGAGCAGAATGATCGGCGTCTGCTGGGCGATGGTCATGGCGATCCAGGCGCGCTGGCGCTGACCGCCGGACAGGGTATCGAGGGCGCGTTCGGCCAGGTCCTCAAGCCCCGCCGCGGCGATGGCGCGCGCCACCACCGCCTGGTCCTCCTCGCTCCACTGGCGATACCAGGCCTGGTGGGGCTGGCGCCCGAAGCGAATCAGGTCGCTGACGCTCAGCCCCTCCGGGGCCGACGCTTCCTGGGGCAACAGGGCGATGCAGCGGGCCAGCTTGCGCGCCGCAAACCGCTTGAGGTCCTGGCCTTCGAGCCAGACGCGCCCGCCACTTGGTGCATGCAGGCGGGACAGCCCGGCCAGCAGCGTCGACTTGCCGCAGCCGTTGGGGCCGACGATGGCGGTGAGCTTGCCCCGCGGGATCGTCAGGTCGAGACCATCGATGACCTTGTGACGGCCGTGGCAGAGCACCAGATCCTCGACCACATAGGGATGCGGCACTGCGGTGTCCCGCTGCTGGCCCGAATCCGGGTGCGAAGCCACCTCAGCCCGAGGAATCCCATCGGATCGTGAAGACAACGTCAGTGACATCAAGGTCCCCTTGCACAAGCGCCCCCGGCCGCCATTGGCCCGGGAGCGGGTCAATATGAATTCAGCGGCGAATCAGTATCCACAGAAGCCAGGGGCCACCGACCACGGCGGTGACGATGCCCACCGGCAGCTCCAGCGGCGCCAGCATCAATCGTCCCGCCAGGTCGGCCAGCACCATCACCGCCGCCCCGGCCAGGGCCGCAGCGGTCAGCGGGACCTGACGGTTGCCGCACAGATGGCGCGCGATTTCCGGACCCAAAAGCCCCACCATGCCGACCGGCCCCGCCACCGATACCGCCAGCGCCGTCAACGCCACCGATACCACCAGTACCTGCAGCCTGCGACGCTTGAGCGGCGTCCCCAGGCCGAGTGCCACGGCATCGCTGAAACGCATCAGGCTAAGCGAGCGCGACAGCCACAGCGCCACCGGGGTGAGCAGCGCAAGACCGATGGCGAGAACGACGACGGCTCCGGCCGGCCGTGAGTTCAGGGTACCCACGGTCCAGGGGTAGGCGGCGTTGGCCGCATCGATGGCGGCACGCGACAGTATCAGCTGGGTCACCGCGGCGAAGATCGCCCCGACGCCGATGCCGGCGACGATAAAGCGATAGCCCTTGGCACCGCCCCCGGCGGCCAGACCGAAGGTCAGGGCCGCTGCGGTGGCAGCCCCGGTCAACGCCATGGCAGAAGGCGCCAGGCTCAAGCCCATCCCCACCACCGAGGCCACCGCAAAGGCGGTGGCGCCGTTGTCGATGCCGATGATGCCGGGCGTGGCCAGACGGTTGCGCGCCAGCGTCTGCATCAGGCAGCCCGACAGCCCGAAGGCGGCGCCGCTGGCAAGCGCCGCCAATAGCCGTGGCAGGCGGAGCTGTTCCACCACGAAGGTATCGAGCATCGCGCCCTGCCCATTGATGACCGCCCAGATTTTACCCGGCGACAGCGGCTTCTCGCCGAGGCACAGATAGGCCAGACTCGCCCCGACCAGCAAGACAGCGAGCAACAGGGCGCCGAAAAGCTGGCGTCGATCGACCAGCAGGCTGAACCGCCCACTGCGCAGCAGCCACATGCCGTCGGGGGTGGCGCTGGCATCGCGGCGGCCGTGACAGTCGCGATATACATCCGGCGAGCGGGTGGCGGCGGCAGACAAGGAACGATCATCCAGCATGGTCACAGGCTCGGCAGGCGGCGGGCGCGGACGACGCTGATCAGCACCGGCGCCCCGCATAGCGCGGTCAGCACCCCCAGCGGCATCTCCGAGGGCGCCACCAGGCGGCGCGAGATCACGTCGGCGGTCAGCACCAGTAGAGGCCCTAGCGGCAGGCACAGCCACAGGGTGCGACGCAGCTCCGGGCCGGCGATGGCACGGGCGATAAAGGGCACCACCAGGCCGACGAAGGCGATCGGCCCGGCGATGGCGGTGGCCCCGCCCACCAGCAGGGCGACGATCAGGATGGCCAATAGCCGCAGTCGCCCCGGATGGTGACCGAGACCGGCGCTGGCGCGCTCGCCCAGCGCCAGGCTGGCCAGCGGCCGCACCACCATCACCATCACCAGCACCAGCGCCGCCAGCGCCATGCTTGGCAGTACCGCCAGCAGGTCGTCGAGCCGCCGTCCCGACAGGCTACCCACCACCCAGAAACGAATCTCGTCGGCGGCGCGCCGGTCGGTGATCAGGATCAACGAGGTCATCGCGCCAAGCAGCCCCGAAAAGCCTGCCCCCGCCAGCACCAGGCGCACCGGATCGGCGCCGAGCCCACGGATGCGGCTGACCCCGAGCACGCACAGACAGCCGAGCAAGGCCCCCAGCTGGGCCACGCCGATGCGCAGCTCCAGCAGGCTGCCACCCAGCAGCAACATCAGCGCGACGGCAAAGGCGGCGCCGGCGCTGACGCCGAGCAGGCCCGGCTCGGCCAGGGGATTGCGGGTGATCGACTGCAGCAGGGTACCGGAGACACCCAGCGCCACCCCGACCACCAGGCCGACCAGGGTCCGCGGCAGCCTCAGGTCCCACACCACGAAGCGTGCCTCCTCGTTGCCCAGGCCCAGCAGCGCCTGAAACGACGGCACCGGACCGATCTCCCCGGCACCCACGACAAGGCTCGCCATGATGGCGAGCCCAAGCAGAACGACAAGGCCGAACAGGATTCCTGCGGGTACGCTGCGCTCTGCACTCACGGTGTCACGACGCCCTCCAGGGCCTGCTCGATGTCATCGAGCACCGCCTGGGCAGCGATGGGACCGCTGGCACTGGTCCACAACTGGCCGTCCACCGCCACCACACGGTCGTTGCCGACCACCGCCAGACGCTTGAAGGCGTCGCTCTGCATCGCCTGATCCAGCGCCTCGGCCCCGTTGGCGTCCAGGGTCGCGACGAACAGCCAGTCACCGTCGACCCGGGACAGCGCCTCCAGGCTCAGCGGGTCGCTGTGGGGCCGTCCCTGCGGCACCAGCTGATCGTCCTGGACGTCGAGGCCGGCGGCGGCGAGCAGGCCGGTGGTGAAAAGCTCGGTGGACATCACCAGCGGCCCCTGGGGCATCCAGCGAATCAGGAAGGCGTTGTCCTGGGACGTCTGTGCCTCGAAGGTAGCGGCGAGCTCGGCGGCGCGCGCTTCGACCGTCTCGATGGCGCGATCGATCTCGCCTTCGTGGCCCAGCGCCCTGCCGAACAGCCGCGCCTCGTCCTTCCAGGCCTCGGGGTCGAAGCCCTCGGTCGCCGGTACCACGGTGGGGGCAAGCTGCGACAGCAGCGCGTAGGTATCCTCGGACAGTCGCGAGGAAGCCAGGATCAGGTCCGGCTCGAGACCGACCACCGCTTCCACATTGACCTCGCCGGCGGTGCCCACGATCTGGATGTCGGGCACCTCATCCTTCAGGTAGTCGGCCACGTCCTCGGCGGCGCGGGTCGCCACCGCGCCAAGCGGCGTCACCCCGGCGGTCAGGGAGGTGTCCAGTGCCCCTTCGTAGAGCGTGACAACCCGCTCGGGCTGGCCCTGGATCTCGACCTCACCGAAGGCGGTGTCGAGGACGCGAGGTTCCTCCTGGGCGCTGGCCACCCCCAGGGTGACCAGGCTGAGTCCGAGTGCCAGGCCGATCCCCGGACCTACTTTCTGGCCCAGCGCGACGGCGCCTCGGGCCAGGGGTGACATTCCACGCATGCTCATCTTCCTTGTCGGTTCCCCCGCAATGGGGCGGGGCATCACTATTGACGCTTATAGTAATCAATCTCGTTTGAGAATACCTGCCCTTCTCGTCCAGGCTCGCGCAACGATGCGTTCGATCATGGCGGACAGGCATTCTCATTTCTTGCCTTGGTCCCTCAGAGGGTCAGAAATCGACGTTCAGCCCCAGCCACAGCCGGCGGCCATCCTCGACGTAGCCATACTCGTCGTAGTCGATGTCTTCATCGAACAGGTTGTAGATGCCGACGTTGACGCGGGCGGCGTCGGTCAACTGATAGCCAAGGCCGGTGTCGACGAAGGTGTAGTCCGGCGCGACGATTTCACTCTGGGGCGGGCCGGTGGTGGGCTGACTCTCGTCGCCACGGTAGGTGACCCGGGTCCACTGGGACAGGCGATCGTTGATCTCCCAGTCGAGACTGGCCGAGAACTCGTGCTCCGGCAGCTGAGTCAGAGGCTCGCCCTCGTACTCGCCACTCTTCTGCTCGGAGTCGGTGTAGGTGTAGCTCGCCGACAGCTCGAGCGAGTCGCCAAGCGGCGTCGACAGCGACAGCTCCACCCCCTGGGTGACCGCTTCGTCGACGTTGACCCGATAGGTGGGGTTGCTGCCGAACTGGTTGGGGCCGTCGGTACAGACGTCGGCCGGGCACTCGATCCGCGTGATCTTGTCGTCGAAGTCGTTGTGGAACAGCGTGGCGCTGGCCGACAACCCGCCAGCCCCGTTATAGAGAAGGCCCAGCTCCTTGTTGAGCGAGGTCTCCGGCTCGAGATCCGGGTTGCCGTAAACGTCACCGCCGCGGCTGACCTGGCCCCAGTCCGGGGTGATTTCCCTGAGGTCCGGCGAGCGATAGCCGGTGGACACGCCACCCTTGAGGGTCCAGTCCTGGGTCATGTGCCACACACTGTAAAGCCGTGGGCTGATCTCGGAGCCGTAGTTCTCGTCATGATCCATGCGCACGCCACCGGTCAGCGACCAGTCGTCGAGCAGCATCCATTCGTCCTCGGCGAACAGCGCCCATTGGCTGTTGCGGACATTGGTGAGATCCGAGATCTGGTTCGAGGTACGATCGTCCAGCTCCTCTTCCTCGAAGCTTGCGCCGACGGTGACGATATGGGCACCGAGCGGCACCACCAGGCTCGACTTGGCGTTGGTGTTGGTGATCTCCATCTCGCGGCTCTCGTTCTCGGACACCTCGCGCTGGACATAGGTCTCGCTGGTGCCGAAGGAGAAACGCCCGGTATGGGTCAGGGCGACGTACTCCTGGGTGTAGTCGTCGAAGCTGTCCTCACAGCCGCCACGACAACCGTCCGGATCGACGCTGTTGCCCACCAGCGCCTCGCGCTGCTGCTCGGTACGACTGGCCTCCAGCGCCAGGTCGTGGTTGACGCTGGGTGTCAGCGACAACCTCGCGGTCAGGCTCTGGACCTGCTTGTCCTCGTAGCCATAGAGGATATTGTCTTCATCGCGCTGGGTCGCACGGCCGTAGAGGGTCAGCCCGGCCAGCCCCTCGACCAGCGGACCAGAGGTATAGAAGTTGGCCTGGCGACTGTCGCCGGACGCGCTGTCTTCCTGCAGCATGGTGTCGAGCTGCAGGTTGCCGTGCCACTCATCGGCCACCTTGCGGGTGATGACGTTGATCACCCCACCGATGGCATCGGAGCCGTACAGGGTGGCCATGGGACCACGCACCACCTCGATGCGCTCGATGGCCTGCAGCGGCGGCAGCCAGTCCTGCTCGAAGCCGGCGCTGCCGTTGGGGCGGGTCTCACGAGTACTGACGCGGCGCCCGTCGATCAGCAGCAGGGTGTACTCCGCGGGCATGCCGCGCATGCTGATGTCGTAACCGTTGTCGCCACCACCGCCGCCGGTCACGATCACCCCGGGCACGTCACGCAGGGCGTCGGTGACGTCCTGGTAGTAGCGCTTCTCCAGATCCTCCCGGGTCACCACGCTGATCGAGGCCGGCGCATCGGCCACGCTCTGATCGAAGCCTGAGGCGGTGACCACCACGTCATCAAGCGCCATGTCTTCGGCGCCGAGCGCCGGCACTGCGCCACACAGGGCGATCCCCGACAGCCCCGCCGCCAGGCGGCGAATGTGAAGCGATAGAGGGTGAAGCGACAGGGAACGAGGTGACAGGCTGCGAGATGACAGAGGTTGAGCTGACAAGCGCTGAGGCAACATCTTCTTCATGACTCCGAAAAGGGGTGGCAAGCCACCCGGTGGCACGCGCAATGGCTGGCGTTTCAGGACCGCCGCCCTGGGTCGAGACGACCTGCGCACAACAATGAATGTGAATATTTATCATTTAGATTCTTCCATCAAAGTTGCACAATTGCTCGTGAACGTGACGTTGCAACTCTCGCAACCCCCTCCCGAAGCTGGCTTGCCTGTCTTGCCTGTCTTGCCTGTCTTGCCTGTCTTGCCTGTCTTGCCTGTCTTGCCTGTCTTGCCTGTCTTGCCTGTCTTGCCTGTCTTGCCTGCCTGATTCGCCCGCCCCTACTCGCCTTGCCCGCCTGCCCTCCCGGCTTGCGTCGCTCCACGCGCAAGAAGTGCACGGCTGGCATGCGGTAGAGGCCGTCAGCACAAGGGAGAATGATTTTCATCCGCACGATCCCGTGGCATACTGGCGGTTCGTGTTGCCCCTCTTCCCGCTTGCGTGATGCCATGCCAGATCTCGACGAACTGCTTGCCTTCAACCGCGTCATGGAGACCGGAAGCCTGACCCAGAGCGCCATCCAGCTGGGTCTGGCGAAGTCGACCTTGAGCCGGCGAATCAGCCAGCTCGAGTCGCGGCTGGGCCAACCGCTGCTCAAGCGTCAGGCCAACCAGCTCCTGCCCACCGAGGCCGGACAGCGCTACTACGTGATCAGTCGGGAAATCCTGGAACTGGCCGAACAGGGTCAGCGCACCCTGGACAGCCTGCGCGAGGACGTCAGCGGCGAGCTTCATGTCGAAGCCCATCGCACCCTGACGCGAAGCTGGCTGGGCGGCGTGATGGAGACCTTTCTGGAACGTCATCCGGCGATACGCCTGACGCTGAGTACCGGCGAAACGGCGCCAAGGGATCCCGACTTCCAGGGCATCTGCGTATGGCTTGGCGAGACCGACGAGGGCAACCTGCGCCAGGAGCGCCTCGGCGCGCTGGAGCGCGGCATCTACGCTCATCCGGACTATCTGGCGAAGCACGGTACCCCGGAGGCACCCGACGCCCTTGGCCATCACGCCTGGATCGACCTGATGGGCGACAGTCAGGGCGGCATCACCCTTTCCCACCGTCACGGCGGCACGGTGCACTTCCAGCCACCGGCGTCACGCTTTCGCGTCGACCAGTCGATGCTGCATATCGACGCCATCGCCCGGGGACGCGGGCTCGGCATCCTGCCGGTGTGGACCACCGAAGCCCGCGAACGCCATCACCCCGGCGAACTGGTGCGCTGCCTGGAAGACTGGTCGCTGGCACCGCTGCCGGTGACCCTGCTTTACGGTTTTGGCCATCAGCCGCGCAAGGTCAGCGCCCTGCTCGACCATCTGCGCGACGCCGTGCCGGACGCCTGGCGAGCCCTGGAGACCACCGCCCTGCCCCGCCGTCAGGTGGGGTGAGCCCCTCCCGCCTTGCTTGCATGTTTGCTACGCTTGGTCTCGGTTACACGATTCACAACCGCACGGTTGAATCCCGGGGAGGCCCAGCATGGCGCTCAAGGAAGTCGCGCTTGGCGGTGTCTATTTCAGCCCACTGCTGGTCTACGCCCTGATCGGACTGCTGCTCGCCGCAGTACTGCGCTTCGCCCTGCACCGCCTATGCGGCACCTCTCGGCTGTGGTACGAGGCGTGGCTGGACACCTCTCTTTTCGTTCTGTGCACCGCCGGGGTCGCCTGGTGGGGTGCGCTTGCCAGCGGAGGCGCCTGAATGCGCAAGACCCTGCGCGTGCTGATCACCCTGGCGGTGGTCGCCGCCGCCGTGGCTGCCGGACTGTGGCTATGGCGCTACTATCTGTACAGCCCCTGGACCCGTGACGCCCGAGTCGGCGCCGACATCATCACCGTGGCACCCGACGTCTCGGGCCGGGTGATCGCCCTTGCGGTCGACGACAACGACCACGTGGAAAAAGGCCAGGTGCTGTTTCGTATCGACGATGCTCGCTACCAGGCCGCCCTGGCCAAGGCCTCTGCCATCGTCGCCCAGCGTGAGGCCGAGCTTGCACTGAAGGAACACGAGGCGTCGCGGCGAGAGCAACTCAGCCGCCAGGCGATCAGCGCCGAGAATCGCGAAAGCGCCAATCGTGACCGCGATGTCGCCGCCGCCGCCCTCGACCAGGCCCGCAGTGACCTGACCAGCGCCCGCCTGGACCTGGAGCGCACCGAGGTCACCGCCCCGGCCTCGGGACACCTGATCAACCTCAAGCTCACTCAGGGCAACTACGTCAATCGGGGCACCTCGGTCATGGCGCTGGTGGTGGAAGATTCCTACTACGTCACCGCCTACTTCGAGGAGACCAAGCGCCCTGCCCTGGCCGTGGGCGATCCAGCCAAGGTCATTCTGATGAGCGGCAACCTCGAGCTGGATGGCCACGTCGACAGCATCGGACGAGCCATCGCCAATGACAACGCCACCCCCAACGACCAGCTGCTGCCCCAGGTCGAGCCCACCTTCAGCTGGGTGCGCCTGGCCCAGCGCATCCCGGTACGCATCGCCCTCGACGAGGTGCCGACGAACCTCGACCTGAGCGCCGGCATGACCGCCACGGTGCGGGTCCGGCCCGAGCCTCGCTAATGCCTTTTTCGGTATGGTGGCAGGCCTACCTGACGCCGCCGGCCAGTGCGGTCAAGTTCGCCATCAAGGCCACCCTGGCCATGGGTCTGGCGCTGTACATTGCTCTCTGGTGCGACCTCGATCGTCCCTACTGGGCGCTGATTTCCGCCGCCTTTCTGCAGATTCGCCCGATGAGCGGCATGGTGCTGGAGAAAGGCATCAGCCAGATCACCGGCACCGTCGTCGGCTGCCTCGCCGGCATCGCCATCATGTCGCTGTTCGTGCAGTCGCCGACACCTGCACTGATCTGTCTGACCGCCTGGATCATCCTGTGCGCCTACGCCGCCTCGGTGACCCGCAACAACGCCTCCTTCGGCTGCATCATGGCGGCCGTCACCGCCATGCTGATCGTGGTCATCACCGCCAGCGCCCCCACGGGTCTGTTCGCGGTGGCCGTGGCGCGCCTGTCGGAGCTGGCGCTAGGGGCCATCTGCGCCACCCTGGTCAGCGCCTTGCTGTGGCCAATTCAGGTCCGTGATCATCTCGCCGACCTGGCCGATCAGGTGGTCAATCAGGCCTTCCTGCACGGCGCCCTGCGCCTGGACAACAGCGCCGATATCGCTGCCCTGCAAGCCACCCTTACCGCCAGTCTGCAACCCCTGACCCAGCTGGAAACCGATAGCCAGGCGGCACGCTACGAAGGCCCGGAAGGCATCGGCCGGCTACGCGCCAGCCATGTGCTGACGGTGCGCACCGCCCGCCTGCTGGCGATCCTCCACGCGCTGCAGCAACTGCTGCGCTCCCACGGCGGCGAGCTGCCAACGCCCACCAAACGCCTGATCGAGGACATGGCCAGTGACCTGCGCCACAGCGCCGAGGGCAGCGGTGTGGCTCAGGCCCGCCAGCGGCTGCAGGCGCTCAGGCATCGCGCCCTTCAGTGCATGGCCGCAGACTCGGACGAGGGCATAGCCCCGGCCCCAGACCAGGCCCCAGACCAGGCCCCAGACCAGTCCCCAGACCTGGCCTCGGACCAGACCCCAGGCCAAACCACAGCCCGGTGCGGGCGCAGTCCCAGTGGGCCCATCACCAGCGACCCCGCTACGACACGCACTACCGAGTCACCAGAGGCGCTGCTGCAACGGCGCATCCATCTCGGCCTGCGCGAGGCCCTCGGCCACGCCCTGGTCATCCTCGATGCGCGGGAGGCGATCCACACCCCCGGCAAACGCCGCCTCAAGGCGCCGGCGCTGGCCTTTCACCGGGATCATCTGGAAGCCGCCCTCAACGGACTGCGAGCCGGACTGGTGTTCGCCCTGCTGGCCATCGTCTGGCGCTACACCGCCTGGGACAATGGTCAGATCGCGATGCTGGTCGGCACCCTGTTCTCGGCCTTCTTCGCGACCCGCGACAATCCGGCAGCGGTCGCCACCACCTTCCTCAAGGGGATGCTGGCGGCGGTGCCCAGCGCCTTGCTGTTCGGCCATGTACTGCTGGCCCAGGCCAACGACTTCGTCACCCTCGCGCTGGTGTTCATGCCACCCTTGTTCCTGGGTCTGCTGGGCGCCGCCAACCCCCGCTTGATGGGCTATTGCCTGGCCTTCACCATCGGCAACATCCTGCTGACCATGCCCGGCAACGGCATGGACTTTTCCATCGATGGCTTTCTCGGCCGCGCTATCGCCCTGCTGCTCGGGCTCTCCACCGTGGTGATGGCCTTTCGCCTGGCGCCAGGACTCCCCACCACCATTCGCAAGCACCGGCTGGTCAGCGCCACGGTGAACGACCTCCACGGGCTTCACCGGCGTAGCTTCCATGAAGCCGAGTCACGCTTCGGTGGTACCATGGCGGACCGCCTACTCAGGCTCGCCCAGCACGACGACAGTCTCCCGGAAGAACGCCGCTATCTATTTTCGCTGGGCCTGGTGGGGCTGGACCTTGGCTACGCCAGCCTCAATCTGCGGCGGCGCCTGGGCGGGCGCAGTGACGCGCTCGACCTCGCCCTTGACGACCTTGCCGCCGCCCTCGCCGACGACTACGGCGCCAGCGCCAGAGGCCACGCACCAGATAGAGCTCGTGAATACGGCAACCGGCTGCTGCAGACGCTTGAACAGCAGACGAATGACAGCGCCGAGTACCGGCTGAT
Organism: Halomonas sp. OfavH-34-E; assembly: GCF_024124525.1. NCBI lineage: Bacteria > Pseudomonadati > Pseudomonadota > Gammaproteobacteria > Oceanospirillales > Halomonadaceae > Halomonas > Halomonas sp. OfavH-34-E. Next base: position 18,535 of record NZ_JAMXRY010000030.1, read on the forward strand.
GGCGGGTCTGATAGAGCGCTTGACGATGTCGCTGGAGCACCAGGCCGCTCGCTCTCGACAGGCCCGGCAAGCCGCGCCTGCTGTCGGCGTCACTGGCCGGCAGCGTACTCCAGACCGACAGGGTGCCAAGGCCCCGGGTGTCGACCGATAAGGAGATAGATCCTCGCATGTTTGCCCAACTCTTCGCCGTGATGGCGCCGGTGATCACCGGCGCCGGTCTCGGATTCTTCTGGATCCGCCGCGGTTTCGACTATCCAGTGGCCTTCGTCACCAAACTGGTGTTCAACATCGGTACGCCTGCGTTGGTGATCGCCTCGCTGGCGGGCGCCGAGATCGACGCCTCGAGCTTCGGTCGCACCATGCTGGCAGCCGCCCTGGTGCTGTGCGCCATGGCCGCGCTGGCCTTCGTGCTGGCGCTGGTGCTGCGCAAGGACTGGCGGGTACTGCTGGCTCCCACCATGTACCCCAACACCGGCAACATGGGGCTACCGGTGATCCTCTACGCCTTCGGCGAGGCAGGTTTCGCCTTCGGCATCACGGTGATGGTGACGGTGTCGCTGTTCCAGTTCACCCTGGGCACCATGCTGGCCAGTCGCGGCAATCCGCTGAAGTCGCTGGTCAAGACGCCCACGGTCTACGCCATCCTGATCTCCATCGCGCTGTTGTTCACCGACACCGAACTGCCGCTGTGGCTGCAGAACAGCGTCGATCTGATTTCAGGCTTCACCGTGCCGCTGATGCTGATCACCCTGGGGGTGTCGCTGGCCAGCATCCAGGTCAGAAGCCTGCGCTCGGGCGTCTGGTTCAGCCTCTTGCGCATCCCCCTGGCGGCGGGCGTGGCCTGGGGCATAGGCATCTGGCTTGACCTGCCCCCCATGGCACTGGCGATCCTGGTGCTGCAGATGAGCATGCCGGTGGCGGTGTTCAACTATCTGTTTGCCCAGAAGTCCCAGCGCGAGCCCGCCTATGTGGCGAGCCTGGTGTTCTGTTCCACACTGCTATCCTTGATCTATCTACCGGTGCTGCTGGCGCTGCTGCTGTAACGCTTGTTGACCTTGGCAGGAAAAGCGTCTCCGTCGACCTGGCACGCCATCGCCGCTCGGCGTGCCCGGGACTGGGAAGCGGTCCGCCACCGGAAACCCATACTTGCCGTGCGGAGTCTCCATGTTGCGAAGCCTCACCCTCGCCCTGCTGACATTGTCATTGCCTGCAGGCGCCCAGGCGGCGTCGTTGCCCGAGCAGGTGCCGGGGCTTCATCACCCGGTCGCGCTCGAGCTGATCACCGATGAGCTGGACACCCCCTGGTCGCTGGCCTTTCTGCCCGATGGGCGCATGCTGGTCGCCGAGCAGCCCGGGACCCTGGCGCTGGTGGATGACGGTGATGTCCAGAGACTCGACGGCCTGCCCCAGGTCTCACACCGCGGCCAGGGTGGGCTCTTTGACCTGGCGCTGCATCCGCAATTCGGCGATGGCACACACGACTGGCTCTACTTCAGCTGGGCGCAGCCCGGCAAGGACGGCGACTCGGACGACGCCACGGCGGTATCACGGGTCAGGTTCGAGGACGACGCCCTGGGCGCGATAACGCCAATTTTTGTGCAGAATCGCTTTTCCACGCCAGGCCGCCATTACGGTGGCCGCCTGCTGTTCGACGACCAGGGCCTGCTGTGGCTGACCATCGGCGATCGCGGCGTCAGCAAGAGCCGCGCCCAGGACCCGGCAGACCACGCCGGCAGCCTGCTCAGGCTGACCGCAGACGGCGATCCCGCGCCGGACAATCCGGGCTTCGACGATGACGCGGCCCCCGAGGTCTACTCGATCGGCCACCGCAACCCTCAGGGCCTTGCCCAGGCTGCCGACGGCACCCTGTGGTCGACCGAGCATGGCCCGCGCACCGGCGACGAACTCAATCGTATTCTGCCCGGCGAGAACTACGGCTGGCCCGAGGTGACCCGCGGACGCGACTACGCCACCAACCTGCCGCTGGGCGTCGACAGTGCCCCGGGCATGCGCGATCCGGCGCATGTGTTCGAAGGACGCTTTGCGCCGTCCGGGCTCGCCGTGGTCAGCGGTGAAGAATTTCCCGCCTGGCAGGGCGATCTGCTGGCGGGCGGGCTTCGCGGCGAGCGACTGCTGCGCCTGCGCCTCGAGGGCGACAGCATCATCGAGCGCGAGGTGGTGCTGGATGGCGAGGTCGGCCGCATCCGCGACGTGCGACTCGGCCCCGACGGCGCCATCTACCTGCTGACCGACAGCGATCCCGGTCGTCTGATCCGGCTGACGCGGGTACGCTGAGCGGCGCCGATACTGACCGCGACAGGAAGCGCGACAGGGAAATAGCTCCCCTTGCCCATGCCGTTCCGGCATGGGCTTCTCCCCCACTTCTACCCAATACCGCACCCATCGGGGCTTTCTCGATTCAGTCAACGTGCGCCCATGCTGAATTTGAATGATCTTTCAAAGACCTTTAGGGTATTGCACCTTTCTGCGCCTCAACGGTGAAAGCTGGCATGCTGTTCAGCCGTGGGGATGCGGCAAGGAGTGCCGCCCCTGACGCAGCCGCGCCAGCGCTGGACGATGAACGCCGACGCCAGGATGCACGTGACGTCGACCTTCATCGTTCGACCGGCTGGACGTGTTTACGCAACCCAACAAGGCACCCCTACCCATGAGCGAGAACCGATCCGTCAAGATCAAGGTTCGCGGGCTGAGCAAGGTCTTCGGCGACCAGCCGAAGAAGGCACTCAAGCTACGCGATGAAGGGCTCAAGCGTCCTGAAATCCTGGACAAGACCGGCCAGACCCTGGGCCTGTCGAACATCGACTTCGATGTCCATGAAGGCGAACTGCTGGTGATCATGGGCCTCTCAGGCTCGGGCAAGTCGACCCTGATCCGCTGCCTCAACCGGCTGATCGAGCCCACCGAAGGCGAGATCATCATCGACGGCGAGGACATTCCGCAGCTCTCCGACAAGGCACTGCTGGAGTGCCGCCGCCGTCACTTCTCGATGGTCTTCCAGAACTTTGCCCTGTTCCCCCACCGTACCGTGCAGCAGAACGCGGAATTCGGGCTGGAGATTCGCGGCATCGACGCCGACACCCGCGCCAAGACCGCCCGTGACGCCCTGACCCAGGTCGGGCTTAACGGATGGGAAGACGCCTACCCCAATCAGCTGTCCGGCGGCATGCAGCAGCGTGTCGGCCTGGCCCGGGCGCTGGCCAATGACTCCACCGTGCTGCTGATGGACGAGGCCTTCTCGGCGCTCGACCCGCTGATCCGCAAGGATATGCAGCAGGAGTTGCTGGAACTCCAGCACCGCATGAAGAAGACCACGGTGTTCATCACCCACGACCTGGACGAAGCGCTGAACATCGGTGACCGCATCGTCCTGCTCAAGGACGGTGAGGTGGTGCAGATCGGCACGCCGGAGGAGATCCTGACCAAGCCGGCCGACGACTACGTCGAGCGCTTCATCGAGGGCGTCGACATGTCCCGGGTGCTGACCGCCGAGAGCGCCATGCGCCCGGTGCGCGCGACCGCCCGCGAGGACGACGGCCCGCGTACCGCACTGCGCAAGATGAAAGAAAACGCCATGGACTCGATCTATGTCACCAGCCGCGATCGCAAGCTCAAGGGACTGGTCGAAGCCGACGCCGCCAACAGCGCCATCCAGAGCGGACAGGATCGACTGGATAGCGTGATGACCCAGGACTTCCGCACCGTGGGGCCCGACGAGCCGCTGCACAATCTGTTCGCGCTGTTCAACGAAAAGAGCTTCCCCATCGCCGTCATCGACGACGAGCGACGCCTGCTGGGCGTGGTGGTCAAGGGCGCGGTACTGGATGAACTGGCACAGGCAGGAGACCACTAATGGCGATCGAGATTCCTCGCATTCCCCTCGGTGACTGGATCGAAACCGGCCTGAGCTGGCTGACCACCGAATACTCTGCCGTCACCCGCGGCATCTCGCGGATTACCCAGACCGGTATCGACGGTCTCAATGACGCCCTGATGTGGCTGCCCGACTGGGCCCTGCTGCTGATCATCGCCGGCCTGTGCTGGAAGATGGCAAGCCCCAGGCTCGCCATCGGCGCGGTCTTGGGCCTTGGCCTGATCTGGAACCTCGATCTGTGGGACCCGATGATCGAGACCCTGACCCTGGTCGTCATCGCCACCCTGGTGGCGGTGGTCATCGCCTTGCCGGTGGGTATCGCCGCGGCGCTGTCCGATCGACTCTACCGCCTGATCATGCCGGTGCTGGACTTCATGCAGACCATGCCGGCCTTCGTCTACCTGATCCCGGCGATCCCGTTCTTCGGTATCGGCTCGGTGTCGGCGATCTTTGCCACCGTGATCTTCTCCATGCCGCCGGCCATTCGCTTCACCACCCTGGGCATCCGTCAGGTACCGGTGGAGCTGATCGAGGCCGCCGACGCCTACGGCGCCACCCGCGGCCAGAAGCTAGTCAAGGTGCAGCTGCCGCTGTCGCTGCCCACGGTAATGGCCGGCATCAACCAGACCATCATGCTGGCCCTGTCGATGGTGGTGATCGCCGCCATGATCGGCGCCGATGGCCTGGGCAGCGAGGTCTGGCGAGCCATCCAGCGACTGCGTCCGGGCGATGGCTTCGAGGCCGGCATCGCGGTGGTCATCCTGGCGATGCTGCTGGATCGCCTGACCCAGTCTCTGCGCAAGGAGCGCAAGCAGTAAACGCTCGACGCGGGCTCCCTCGGCCGGGGGAGCCTGCGGGGCGGCATTTGCAAGACACTGTCGCCTGCTTCACGCTAATACCTCTTATCGCAAGGAGAGTCGCACCATGTCACCCAAGGCAACTCGTTCTCTCGGTCTGGCCCTGGCCATCAGCGCCGCCGCCACCAGTGTTCACGCCCAGGACAAGGGTTCCGTGCACCTGGCCTACGTCGAGTGGTCGTCCACCGTGGCGTCGACCAACGTGGTTCGTGCTGTGCTCGAACAGGCCGGCTACGAGGTCGAGACCTCCGCACTGTCTGCCGCGGCCATGTGGCAGTCCGTCGCCAGCGGCGACGCCGACGCTCTGCTCGCCGGCTGGCTGCCGACCACCCACGAGGACTACTACGCGCGCCTCCAGGACCAGCTGGTCGATGCCGGCGTCAACCTCGACGGCACCAAGCTGGGCCTTGCGGTTCCGGCAGATTCCGAGGTCAACTCGATTGATGAGCTCAATGAACACGCCGACCAGTTCAATGGCGAGATCATCGGTATCGATCCCGGCGCCGGCCTGATGCGTCTGACCGAGGAAGTGGTCGACGCCTACGAGCTCGACCTGGACCTGCGCACCGGCAGCGGCGCTACCATGACCGCCGCACTGGGCAGCGCCATCGACCGTGGCGAGCCGATCGTGGTCACCACCTGGACCCCGCACTGGATGTTCGCCCGCTGGGACCTCAAGTACCTCGAGGACCCCCAGGGCGTCTACGGTGGTGCCGAACAGATCCACACCATCGTCCGTCAGGGCCTCGAAGAGGACATGCCGGAGGCCTACGCCATCCTCGAGAACTTCGAGTGGACCACGGAAATGATGGGTGAAGTCATGCTGATGAATCAGGAAGACGACACCGATCCCTACGAAAACGCCCAGAAGTGGGTCGAGGACAACCAGGACGTGGTCAAGGAGTGGCTCGGCGAGGCCTGAGTCCGATAGATGCCACGCCACCGTCATGATGCTGTGGCAATGGTCAGGGGTGCCCCGGGGCGCCCCTGCTGTCGTTGCGGCCAGCACCTGCGTCGCCCACGCGGTGCAAGCGGTCGCCGGCAGAACCTTGGGTCTCGGACGATCGTGGCAAGCTGACCCAGGCGTGCCCGGGCGGCCTTCGAACAGATGCCGTTGACGGCACAACTGGCAAGCTGGCTCAGGCAGGCCACACTTCAGGCAGGCTGGACCGTACGGTGTCGATGACAGGCAAGCCAGCCGCGACCCCGCTCCGAGTCGATGGCGTGACGCCACAGTTACCATTTTTCAACGCAAGGGAGATCGCACGTGGAAAAAGACCCCAACCACAAGCCTTCATCTGCCGATACCGGTAGTGAAGGAGTACCGGCCCCGGAGGGGCCAGCCAACCTGATCGATACGGACTACGTTATCGGTCAGGACAATATCGTCACCAAGTCCTTCGGCGTGGACGTGGACCTGCACGGCAAGGTGTTCACCGTCTCATCGCTGCTGATCCTGGTCTTCGTGATCCTGACCCTGGCCTTTCAGGGCGGCGCCGAGCCGTTCTTCAATGGCATCCGTGGCTGGCTGACCAGCAACCTGTCCTGGGTCTTTCTGCTCGGCGGCAACGTATTCGTGCTGCTGGCACTGGGACTGATCTTCACCCCGCTTGGCAAGGTCCGCATCGGTGGTGCCGAGGCCACGCCCGACTACAGCTACATGGGCTGGTTCGCCATGCTGTTCGCCGCCGGCATGGGCATCGGTCTGATGTTCTATGGCGTGTCCGAGCCGATGACCCATTTCTCCACCGCGCTCGGGGGCACTTCGGTCGGCGAAAACGGCATACGTACCGACTGGGCTCCGCTGGGCGCCGCCGCCGGTGACGAACAGGCCGCGGTCGATCTCGGCATGGCGGCAACCATCTTCCACTGGGGTCTGCACCCCTGGGCGGCCTACGCCATCGTCGGCCTGTCACTGGCCATCTTCGCCTTCAACAAGGGTCTGCCGCTGACCATGCGCTCGGTGTTCTACCCGATCCTGGGCGAGCGCGTATGGGGCTGGCCGGGCCACCTGATCGACATCCTGGCGGTATTTGCCACCCTGTTCGGTCTGGCCACCTCGCTGGGGCTCGGTGCCTCCCAGGCCGCCGCGGGCCTGAACGAGCTGTTCGGTACGCCGAATACCGACACCACCATGGTGCTGCTGATCGCCGGCATCACCGCCGTTGCGCTGTGTTCCATCATGCTTGGCGTCGACAAGGGTGTGCAGCGCCTGTCCCAGGTGAACATGGTGCTGGCCTTCCTGCTGCTGGCGTTCGTGATCCTGGTGGGCCCGACTCTGGCCATCGCCACCGGCTTCTTCACCAACCTGGGTCACTACCTGGCCGAGCTGCCGGCGCTGTCCAACCCCTTCGGTCGCGAGGACGCCAACTTCGTTCAGGGCTGGACCGCCTTCTACTGGGCCTGGTGGATCTCCTGGTCTCCGTTCGTCGGCATGTTCATCGCTCGGGTCAGCCGTGGCCGCACCGTGCGTGAGTTCCTCACCGCCGTGCTGCTGGTCCCGACCCTGGTATCGGTGCTGTGGATGACCTCCTTCGGCGGTACCGCCATCGAGCAGTACATCACCGATGGCTTCCAGGGCGTCCAGGACGCCGCCCTCGAGCTCAAGCTGTTCGCCATGCTCGGCGAGCTGCCGCTGGCCTCGATCACTTCCTTCATCGGCATCGTGCTGGTCATCGTGTTCTTCGTGACCTCCTCGGACTCCGGTTCGCTGGTCATCGACTCGATCACCGCCGGCGGCAAGGTCGACGCACCCAAGCCGCAGCGCGTGTTCTGGGCCATCATCGAGGGCGCCATCGCCATCGCCCTGCTGCTGGGCGGCGGTCTTACCGCCCTGCAGGCGGCGGCGGTCTCGACCGGGCTGCCGTTCACCCTGGTGCTGCTGGTGGCCTGCTACGCCATCATCAAGGGCCTGATGAGCGAGCCCAAGGCGGTCTAGACCTGCCTTACGCAGACAGCAAGTGCACGAAAAAAGCGGCAGCCCTCGGGCTGCCGCTTTTCTTTTGGAGAGATGGCTGACGCATCGACGGGCAGCTCAACTCCCTTATTCAGCTCCACAGCATGCCGATGGGCGTCTCCGGACCGTAGTTGCCGGCTACTTGCGCCTGCAGCAGCTCCGCCGTGGCGATGGCGTCGGTCAGGGCGTGGTGCCCATGATAATGTGGTAGCCCGTAGCGCAGCCGACTGTCGTGCAGGCGGATCGACCTGGGTGGGCGGCCCATCCAGCGACGAAAGCGCGCCATGGTCGACTGACGGTGGATGCGCGCCTCCAGCGACATGGTGTCGATCACCGGGAAGCTCAGTGACTCCTTCCAGGCCGCGCGTACCGCGGCGTCCAGAAAGGACCTCTCGATATGGCGAAAGTGCACCACCAGCAGGTGGCCGGCCATGGCGCGGAAGACATCGGCGAGCACCTCCTCGATCCGCGGAGCCCCCTGGATATCGGCGTGGGTGATGTGATGAAAGGTCACCGACTCGGCGTTCAGGGTGCGATGGGGACGCACCACCCAGTAGCGCCGCTCGGCGAGCCGAATACGCGACAGCGAAAAGGGCACCAGGCCAATCGAGACGATCTCGTCACGCCTGGGATCGAGCCCGGTGGTCTCCAGGTCCAGTGCCATCAGCGGCGCCTCCTGAATCGGCAGGATCGGCGACAAGTCGGCCCCGGCGAAGAAGTCCACCAGCGCCTGCTGGCGGCTCTTCTGACGTCGGGCGACCAGGTAGTCGTGCCAATCCGGTGCCGAGCGAGTCTTGGGGCGAAGCAACGGCATGGCGGCTACCTGCTGGTCATGGGATAACGGAACTTGAGGAACTTCTGGGCGTTGCTGAGCGCCTGGAAGGCATCCTTGAGATTGTGTCGCTCCTCGCTGGAGACGTTTTCCGGCTCGATATTGTTGTCGGGCTCGTGCTCGTGCTCCAGATCGATGACCTGGTGACGAATCCGCGACATGGACAGAAACTCGAGCGCGTAGCGCAGCTTGTCGCTGACCCCGGGCGCCAGCAACTGGGTACGATCGATATCGTCCAGGCGGTCAAAGCTGTTCTGGGCGCGGGAACCACAGGCCAGGGCATGGATACGGATCAGGTCCACCATCGGCGCCGTGCCGCGACGCTTCAGATTGATTGAGTTGTTGTGCTTGCCGTCCTTCTCCATCACGAAGGTGCGGAAGATGCCCAGCGGCGGCGTCCGATTCAGTGCATTACGCGCCATGGCGGAAAGAAAGCGCTTGTGCTTCGACGCCTTGGTGGCGACCAGGTCCTGCAACTCCTCCACCAGCGGATTGTCACCGTGGACCGTGTCCAGATCGAAGAAGATCGAGCTGTGCAGCAACCCTTCCGGTGATGGGCGCTCGATCCATTCGGTGAAGTAGCCCTTCCACACCGACAGCGGCTGGCGCCACTTCGGATTGGTGGCCATCACGTCCCCCTTGCAGTAGGTATAACCGCAGGCGGCCAGGCCATCGCTGACCCGCTTGGCCATGGTCGCGAAGTACTCGTCGTGCAACGCCGGATCGAAGTCATCGGACAGTACCAGGGCATTGTCCTGGTCGGTGACGATGCTCTGCTCGTTGCGCGCCATCGATCCCAGCGCCATGAAGCAGTATGGCACCGGTGGCGGCCCGAGCTCCTCTTCCGCCATCTCCAGAAGTCGCCGGGTGAAGCTGCGTCCGATGGTCGACAGCGCCTTGCCCACCATCTGCGAGTCGGCACCGTCGTGAACCATGCGCACAAAGGCGGCCTGGACGTCCGGCGCCAGCTTGGCCAGACACTCCACCGACGGCTGATGGAAGATATTGCTGACCAGATAGAGGCTGCTCTGGGTCTCGTAGCGGATGATGTCGGAGAGGTGCACGATGCCCACCGGTGAACGACGGTGCATCACCGGCAGGTGGTGGATATTGTTGCGCAGCATGCACAGCATCGCCTCCTGCACCGACTCGTCGGACTGCACCGCGATCAGGCGGCGGCCGGCGACCTCGCCCACCGGAGTATCCGGCGACAGTCCCTCGGCCACGACCTTGGTGCGAAAGTCGCTGTCGGTCAGGATCCCGGTGACCTGCCAGTAGCCACCTTCACTATCCTTGAAGGTGTAGCGCGGGTTGTTCTCGGGCTTGTCCAGCACCAGCACCGCCGAGGCCTGGGACTCGCTGATCTGGCGCGCCGCCTCCTGCACCGTGGCCCGCGCCTCGACCATGACGGGATAGCGAGTCAGCAGCTTGCGGATCCGCGTCACCATCATGTCGTTGTTCTTGCGCTGACTTTCCACCGCCGTCTCGAGCCGTGGGCGATCCACCTCGACGAACTCGGCGAACTGCTCGTCGGCTTCGCACAGCTGATGAAACATCGCCTCGGGGATGAAGTAGATCAGGCTGTCTTCCAGCGCCTTGGCCGGGAAGCGCACACGACTGTGGCGCAGCAGGCTGAAGTGGCCAAAGATGTCGCCCTCCCCCAGCAGGTTGTAGAGCTCTCCGTTGCGCCGGGTGACCTCCACCGCGCCGCTGCGGATGTAGCAGAACTCCTGATGCACGGCATCAAGCTCGAGAATGGTCGAGCCGGCCTTGAAGTAGCTGACCTGCACCTGCCCGGCGACCTCGTCCAGCAACTCCTCCGACAGCCCGTCAAAGGGCGCAAAGCGCCCCATATGCTGGCTGATTTCCAACAGTTCCGCTTCCATGGTGTCCTCCGCGCGGTCGCCGTGGTTGGCAGCAGGACGCTCCCTGGTCCCCCACCCTCTGACTCTCGGAAGCATGGAGCCGAGGCCAGCGGCTGTAAAGCATTAGCAGTATCTTGATCGGCCTCTCGCCAAACGCCGCAGAAGCCATCGAGCGTGGCCCGGAGAGCCAGGCATTGCTGACACTGCGACCTGATGACCGATCCATCCTTCGTTGATCACGACTTCACACCCGACCGGCCGCTCGAATCCTCGCCCTGTGCAAACATCTTCAGCACTGCAAACAACAACGCCCGCCGACCTCGAGGGCGGCGGGCGTCGATCTAGGCGGCCAGCCTCTTTGACTGGCGCGAGTGGCGGTCAGCTCACGACTGCGCCATCTCCTGTACGCGCTTCATCATGTCCGGGTTCTGCTGGATGGCCTGACCGATAGCGTTGAAGGTCTCGACCTCGAGCCCGCTCTGCTGGACGGCTTCGACCATCTTCTGGTTGGCCTCGGTGCGCACATCCTGCTGGGCCTGCTGGCCTTCGGCTTCCTGCAGCTGCTGGGTGTAGTCCTGGGAAATCGCGGCGATCTCCTTGGAAGCGTCGGCGAATTTCTCGAGCTGGGCATCAGAGAAATTCTGCGCCTGAGCGGCAGCCTCGACGTCAGCGTTGCCTGACGCCTGCGCGTTTGCATCCTGGGCATGGGCGGTGGCGCTCATCAGACCAGCAGAAAGCAGGGCGGCGGTGATCAGGGCGGTGAATCGTTGCATGAAGTCCTCCAGGAGGTGGTTGAGAATTCGTCAATCGCTCGCACAGTGTGACGACGCAGTTGCATGAGGGTTCCCCACAATCGTGTTACGAAATGCAAGCCATTTTCGCCTCCGCGTCGCCGGTCGGCGACAACCGCCAGAGGCCACGGCAGGCCATGGGGATAAGCGTCATGATACGCCACGCAATTCTTCGGCGAAGCACCGAAAAAGGCGTGTTGCCTGCCATTGCTGACCATCTTGCAAAAACGCCTCCGGCCGAGTCGGCCGGAGGCGTTGTCATGACACCGCCCGACTAGCCGTAGGCCAGGTTGGGCAGCCAGGTGACCAGCGCCGGGAACATGATCACCAGCAGCAGGCCCAGCGCTTGCAGCGCAAGGAAGGGAAAGGACGAACGGAAGATCTGGCCCATGGTGATATGCGGCGGACACACCCCCTTGATGTAGAACAGCGCATAGCCGAACGGCGGGCTGAGGAAGGACATCTGCATATTGACCAGGTAGATCACCCCGAACCACAGCGAGACGTCGGCGGGGTCCACACCGGGCAGGCCAAATACCCCGGTGAAGTCCAGCCCCTTGATCAGCGGCACGAAGATCGGCACCGCCAGCAGCAGGATACCGACCCAGTCCAGGAACATCCCCAGCGCCACCAGCAGCACCATCATCAGCGCCAGCACCGCGTAGGGGCCAAGCCCTGCCCCGGCGATCAGCTCCTGCACGAAGGTCTGGCCGCCCTGCAGGATGTAGAAGCCGACGAAGATGCTGGCACCGAAGATGATCCACATGACCATGGCGGTCGCCACCAGGGTGGTCATGCAGGCGGCGTGCAGGTTGGGCCAGGTCAGCCGCTTGTGCATCGCCGCCACCACCAGCGCACCGAAGGTGCCGATACCCGCCGCTTCCACCGGGGTCGCCACCCCGGTGAAGATGATGCCGAGCACCAGCAACACCAGGGCGATAGGCGCCAGCATATTGCGCAGCAGGCGCAGCTTCTCGGCGGTGGAGACCCGGTCTTCCTCCGGCATCGGCGGCGCCACCTTGACGTTCAGGGTGCCCCGTAGCCAGCAGTAGAAGGCGTACATGCCGGCCAGCAACAGGCCAGGAATCAGCGAGCCCAGGTAGAGCTCGCCCACCGACTGCTGGGCGATGACGCCGTAGATGATGGCCAGGATGGACGGCGGGATGAGGATGCCCAGGGTGCCCCCGGCCATGATCGACCCCAGCGCGATCTCCGGCTGGTAGTTGCGCTTGAGCATGGCCGGCAGCGCGATCAGGCCCATGGTCACCACCGCCGCGCCGATCACCCCGACCATGGCGGCCAGCAGCGTCGAGGCGATGATGGTGGCGATCGCCAGGCCCGCCTTGAGACCGCCCATCCACTTGTAGACCACATCGAACAGCTCTTCGATGATGCCGGCCTTCTCCAGTACCGAGGCCATGAAGATGAACAGCGGAATGGCCGAGAGCTGGTAGTTGGTCATCATCGGGAAGATGCGCGAAGGCATCAGGTTCAGCATGTGCTGATCGCCCACCAGGTAGAGGAACACCACCCCCAGACCGCCGGTAACGAAGGCCAGCGGTAGCCCCGCTACCAGCACCACCATCAGGGTGCCGAACATCAACAGGGTCAGCGCGCCGATACCCACCGTGGACAGCGAGTTCTCCAGGCTGAGCGCCAGGCTCTCGTAGTCGGTCAGGGCGATATTGACGATTTCGTGGATGGTGTAGGCGCCGAGGATCACCGCCAGCACCACCAGACTGCTGGCAAACACCGTCGAGCCTTCGTGGTGCTCGCGGTGGTGACGATAGGCCTGGAGGTCCTTGATCAACTGCGCGATCCCCTGCAACAGCAGCAGCAAGGCACCGAAGAACAGCATGAACTTGACCGGGAAGTACTGCACCGCCCATTCGGTGAAGGACACCTCGTTGGCGTAGCTGTCACCGAACCACCAGACGTCGCTGACCGACTGCGAGAAGAAACGCCAGCCGGTGGTCAACAGCGCCAGGGTGAAGATGAAGAAGAAGATCGAGGTGACCAGGTCCAGCGCGGCCTTGTTGAGCGGCGCCGCCCGCTGGTAGAGGATATCGACGCGCACATGCCCGCCCTCGCGCAGCGCGAAGGCACCCGCCAGCAGGTACTGCATGCCGAACATCAGGGTCATCGACTCGTGAGCCCAGTTGGTCGGCGAGTTGAAGGCGTAGCGCAGCACCACCTCGTAGGTGAACACGAAGGGCGCGATCAGCGACCAGTAGGCCACGTAGCGCCCGGCAAAGCCGGAAATGCGGTCGATGCCGCGGGTCACCACATTGCCAGGCGCTGCGTAGGCCTGCTCGCTCGTCGCGACGGGGGTCTCGGCGGTATCGCCACCGCTCACCTCGCCACCCCGGCGGAAGCTTCGATCCACCAGCAGCATCACGATCAGCGGCAGTCCTGCCAGCACCGCCCAGTAGAGCCAGTGCGGCAGAACGAAATCAATCTGTAGATTCATTGACGCTCCTCCGCTGGTCGCCTGGCGAAACGCCAGGCGACCACGGAATATTCATCGACGTCGACCGGGTCGCCCCGGTCGACACGTGCAGGCCTAGGCGTTGAGCTCGAAGTCCTTGATGTCCTCTTCGGTGATCAGTGCCACCGACGGATCGAGCATGGTGTTGAGGTGGGCACGGAACAGCTTGGCCGCGTCCGGATCCTTGTTGGCCCATTCGAACCACAGCGGGATCGCGGCGTCGCGGAAGCGGTCGGCGTCGTCCTCGGACAGGTGGATGATCTCGACGCCCTTCTCGCGGTACTTGGGCCAGGCCTCCGCGTTGGCCTTCTGGATGGCGGCGTAGTGCTCGCGGGAGTAGGCCGCGACCAGGTCGTGCATCAGGTCCTTGGTCTGGTCGGACATGCGCTCGTAGACCCGGCGATTGACCGCGATATCCATCAGGTCGACCGCCTGGTGCAGACAGGGAGTCGAGGGCGGGCCCATGATGATGTAGTCGGTCACCTGCCAGAAGCCCAGCTCGAAGTTGACCGCCGCACCGGTGTAGTCGGCGGCGTCGATGGTGCCCTTCTCCAGCGCCGGATAGACCTCGGAGCCCGGCAGCAGCGTGGTACGCGCACCGATCTTGGCGAAGGTCTCGGCGACGATGCCGCCGGGCATGCGGATCTTCACCCCTTCGAAGTCATCGAAGCTTCTCAGCGGTACCTTGGAGTGGATCAGGTTGAGGTCGTGGTGGACGTAGCCCAGAAGCTCCTGACCCTGCTTGCGGTAGAGGTCCTTGGCGATGCCGAAACCGCCGTAGGCACCGAACATCATGTCCCACTGGTGAGGTACCGACAGGCCCATGGGATAGGCGGTGAGAAAGACCCCGGCGGGCATCTTGCCCGGCCAGTAGACGGTGAACCAGTTCTGGCCGTCGAGCACGCCGTTGCGCACCGCGTCGGCTACCTCGAAGGCACCGGCCACGGCTCCGGCCGGGAACGGCTCGATGGTGACCTCGCCGCTGGTGGCCTCGGCGACGCCGGCGGCCCACTCCTCGAAGATGCGGTAGCCGGTGGTGCCGGGCTGCCAGGATGACTGCATGCGGATGCGGATGCCCTGCTGAGCCTGGACGTTGCCGACCCAGGGTGCCGCCACCGCGGCGGCGGAACCAACCGCAGCAGCCTTCAGAAAGCGGCGGCGGTCCGGGGTCGCGATGCGTTCGGACAGGGAGGCCGTTGGCGAGGCCGTATCAAGGTCTTGCTGGGGCTTGTCTAGCCGGGACATGGCATAACTCCTGGTGGATCGGTGCGGTCTCGATCTGCCGCACCCGATGTGTTGTTGTTGTCGATCCATGGCATCGTCATGAGCGCTCGAGGCACTTTCGCCGCAAGCGAGGCCCGCCTGTTGCAAGCGATGTGCGCCGCTGCGCTCTTGAGCCGGGCGTTGCCCGTGCGCGTCCTTGCGAGGACCTCCTCGGGGCATGAACGGGACATCGCTTCGATGCAAGCGAGGCGTCCCCCTCCCGGGGCGTCATCGAAAAGAAAGCTAGCGAAAAGGCCCCAGGCGGCCAACGGCCCCATTCAACGCAACCTGTCTGCATTATTGGTCTGACCAGCGGCCATTTCGCCTATAAACTGCGCAAAAACAAGCATCGGCGTGGTCAGACCAATCTCACTCTCCCTCCACGACCTACGACCAAAGCACGAGAACAACGCTTGGCAATCCCCTCCTTGAGGGAGTCGGGATAGGGCATCATGATTGGGCGATCGCCCTGCCGATGACATGAACCACAAGGAAGTCCCCGCGATGCCACCCTCAGTGATCACCGCCCAGCCCCCGCTTGCCGCATCGTGTGTCGGGTGGCCGCTTACCGCAGCTTTTGTCGGGTGCCCGCTTACCGCACCTTGTGCGAGGTGCCCGTGAGTCGCCCCGCCCTGCCGTCCTGGCTGTTGCCGGCCATGCCGCTGGTGTTCGTGGTGCTGTGGAGCACCGGCTTCATCGGTGCCAAGTTCGGCCTGCCCTACGCCGAGCCCTTCACCTTCCTGAGCATTCGCTTCGCCGCCACCCTGGCGCTGCTGGTCCCCATCGTCTGGCTGACCCGCTCGGCCTGGCCGTCGAGTCCCCGTCTGTGGGGGCATGTGGCGGTGTCCGGCTGTCTGGTTCACGGCGGCTATCTGGGCGGCGTGTTCTACGCCATCAGCCTGGGCATGCCGGCGGGACTGGCGTCCCTGCTGGTGGGGTTGCAACCCTTGCTGACCGCTGCGCTGGCGGGCCCCCTGCTGGGCGAGCGGCTGTCTGCGCTGCAGTGGATGGGACTGGCCCTGGGGCTGGCCGGGGTCAGCCTGGTGCTGGGAGGCAAGATGGACCTGTCGGCGCTGTCCTTCGAAGGGTTTGGCTGGCCGGCGCTGGCCTGCACCCTGGTGGCGCTGGTGGGGATTTCGCTGGGGACGCTGTACCAGAAGCGCTATTGCAGCGGCATGCCGCTGCTCGGCGGCACCGTGGTGCAGTACCTCGGGGCGCTGGCCTTGCTTGGCGCCGGCTGCCTGCTGCTGGAAACCCGCGAGGTGGAGTGGTCGCTGACCTTTGTGCTGACGCTGGGCTGGCTGGTGCTGGTGCTGTCCATCGCCGCCATCATGCTGCTGATGATGCTGATCAAGCGTGGCGAGGCGTCCCGCGTCGCCAGCCTGTTCTACCTGGTGCCGCCGGTTACCGCGGTGGAGGCATGGTGGCTGTTCGATGAAGGGCTGCCGCCGGTATCCCTGATCGGCATGGCGCTGGCCATTGCCGGCGTCGCCCTGACCGTGCGGGCCAAGAAGCCCCGGGCGTCCTGAACGGCCGCTTAAGGCGCTACACTTTCACCTTGCGAAAGCGGGCATTGATGACGCAGTAGGTACCGTAGTTCATCAGTCCACCGGCCACGGCGGCGAGCAGCCAGGGGCCGAAGGGCTGGGCGGCCAGGGTATCCAGGGTGCCGCCGAGCCCTTCGGCCTTGGCGGGATCGACCTGCCAGGCGGCCACCAGCAGGAAACTGCCGATCAGCGCGAACACCAGCCCCCTGGCGGCCAGCCCCCAGCGGCTGAGGCCCGAGGCCAGATCACGCTGGCGTTGGCTCATGTCCTGCTGACGCCAGCGATTGAGATAGCTGCGCGCCAGCGCGCGCCACGACTGACGCAGCCCCACGCCGATAAAGATCGCCCCCAGAATCGCCACCAGCCAGACGCCGCCGGGGTGCGACATCAGCATGGCGGTGCGCTCCTCTGCGCCGCCGGTGGTCTCCTGGGGATCGTCCAGCAGCTCGACACCATACCAGCCGAGACTGGCGTAGATGCCACCGCTGATGACCAGCGCCAGGCGGGTGCCCAGGGCCTTCCAGCTACGCCCGCGGTGCTCGACATCGAACAGCCCCTGCAAGCCCCGCCAGGCGGCGTAGGCGTAGAGCCCCAGCACCAGGGCTCCCAGCATCAGGGTGCCGAAGGGCTGGCGAGCCAGGTGTGCCAGCGCCTCCTTGGTACCGACGTTGTCGCCGCCAAGGCCCACAGCGCCGAGAGCCGCCAGCACGCCGATCAGCAGGTACACCAGCCCCTTGGCGGTATAGCCCAGGCGGGCGATGATGACGATCAGTCGGCGCCGGTGGCGCAGCAGGCACTGCAGCGAGGGCATGGGGGCTCCTGTCGGGATTAGGGTCCCCCATCCTCCCCAAAAATGCCTGATTCGGCAAAGCCTATCGTGCCGAATCCTCAGCCGACAGACGCGTCAGGGCGAACCCGGCGATGGCCGTGTCCTGGACACCGGTACCGGTCAGGTCGCATACCGTGATGGTGGCGTCCGACAGCCGCAGACGCTCGCCACGGGCAATGACCGCGCCCAGTTCGTGGACCTTGAAGGGCACCTCGCGACCGGCAAGGGCCTTGAGCTCGCCGTTGGACTCGCTCTGGGGCCGGGTATCGCAGACGAAGGCGTCCGCGCGGGTCAGCACGTTCTCGGCCAGTTCACGCTTGTCGGGACTGTCGGAGCCCATGGCGGTGACGTGGACGCCCTCCGGCAGGTCCGCCGCCTCGAGGATCGGCGTCTGCGACGGCGTCGTGGTGACGATGATGTCGGCCGCTCGGCAGGCCTCGCGCACGCTGTCGTGGACGGTCACCTCGAGACCCGCAGCGCGCATGCGGGTAGCGTATTCCTCGGCGGCCTGGGACCTTCGCGCCCAGACGTCGATGGCGGTGATGTCGCGCACCAGCCGCAGCGCCTCGACCTGCTTGACCGCCTGCTCGCCGGCCCCCAGCACCGCGACCCGGCGGCTGTTCTCCCGCGACAGGTGCTTGGCGGCGATGGCGCCGGCCAGGGCGGTACGTACCATGGTCAGGTAGCCCTCGTCGAACAGCACCGCATCGACCAGCCCGGTGCGCGCGGAGAACACCATCATCAGCCCGTTGAGGCTTGGCAGCCCCAGCTTGGGGTTGTCGAAGAAGCCGGGGCTGACCTTGATGGCGAAGCGCTCGTTGCCACGAATATGGGCGGTCTTGACGTCGACCTCGCCGTTGGCCTCCTCGATGGCCATGGACAGGATCGGCGGTTGCACCACCTCGCCACGCCCCAGGGCGGCGAAACCGGCTTCCACCGCCGCCAGCGCGTCCTGGTCGATGGCGACCGCCTGGCTGATCTGCTCACGCTTGTAGAGTTGCATCCTTGGCTCCTGATCGGGTTGTTGCTGGGCTTGTCTGTCGGTTGGTGGCCTTGACGGTCTATCGCTGGCCTTGACTGGCGCAATCCGCCGCCAGGCGGCGCGCCTGATC
Organism: Halomonas sp. OfavH-34-E; assembly: GCF_024124525.1. Taxonomy (NCBI): domain Bacteria; kingdom Pseudomonadati; phylum Pseudomonadota; class Gammaproteobacteria; order Oceanospirillales; family Halomonadaceae; genus Halomonas; species Halomonas sp. OfavH-34-E. Next base: position 36,967 of record NZ_JAMXRY010000030.1, read on the forward strand.
GAGGGTATCCAGTGACACCCCGTTGCCGGAAAGCACCAGCACGACCCGCTCCCCCTTGACCTCGAGGTGGCCCTCGGCCAGTGCCGCCAGTCCGACGGCGGCGGCGCCTTCGACCAGCAATTTCTCGCTTTCGAGCATGTCCACCATGGCCTGGGCGATGGCGCCTTCCGACACCTGACAGTGGTCGTCCATCACCGCTTCGACCAGCGCCAGGGTGCAGCGGTTGTCGAGGCCGATGCCGCCGCCCAGCGAGTCGCCCAGGCTCTCGACCTCTTCCACCGCCACCGGCTTGCCGGCCTTGAGGCTCTCGCACATGGCCGCTCCCGCCGACAGACTGACCCCGCTGATTCTGGCCTGGGGTCGAACGCCCTTCAGCGCGGCGCCGATGCCGCCGAGCAGACCACCGCCGGACAGCCCGACGATGACCCGATCGACCCGCGGCAGGTCCTCGAGGATCTCGATGCCGATGGTGCCCTGCCCCGCCGCGATCAGCGGATCATCGAAGGGCGGAATCAGCGTCATGCCCTCTTCCTGCACCAGCCTCGCCACCTCCTCGAAGGCCTCGTCCTGGCTGGCGCCGACGCGACGCACCTCGGCACCGAGCGCCTCGATGGCAGCGACCTTGTTGGCCGGCACCAGCCGCGACAGGCAGATCACCGCCGGCACCCCAAGGCTGGAGGCGGCGTAGGCCACGGCGCGGCCATGATTGCCGGTGGATGCGGTGGTGACGCCCTGGGCCAGGGCCTCGCGTCCATGGCGCTCGATCAGTGCGGCGATCATGTTGGTGGCACCGCGCAGCTTGAAGGCGCCGGTGGGCTGCAGCGTCTCGAGCTTGAGATAGACCTCGGCGTCGAAGCGTTCGGACAGGGACCGCGACAACACCAGTGGCGTGCGCGTTACCTGACCGGCGATGCGTCCCCGGGCCTTGAATATCTCGTCCAGGGTCACGCCGTGACTCGGGCAAGGGGGTGAATCCACCTTCATGACCTTCTCCTTGAACTCATATCGTGAAGACCGGTTGCCAAGGCAGGGAGGGCAGGCGTTGTCGGCGCTTCGGCGCTCGCCTACCTGTTCCGCGCTCGCCTACCTGAATGAAAACCGACAGGGGCCGCCTCCTTCAAGGAAGCGGCCCCTTTTGCACCTGCCAAGGTGCGGGCGTCAGGCCAGACACCGGCCTGGGCTCAACCAGGCATCGGACCAGGCATCGGACCAGGCATCAGGCCGTCTGCAGTACGCCTTCCTTGACCAGCTCGTCGGTGACCTTGTTCACCGCACGCTCGGCGCGGGCAACGATCTCGTCGACCTCGTCACGGGTGGTGACCAGCGGCGGAGCGAAGCCGAGGATGTCTCCCTGGGGCATCGCCCGGGCGATCAGGTTCTGCTCCAGCGCAGCGGCGGCGATGCGTGCACCGACCTTGTGGCTGGGATCGAAGGGACGGCGAGTCTCCGGGTCCACGGCGAATTCCAGCGCCGCCAGCATGCCGACGCCGCGGGTCTCGCCGACGATCGGGTGATCGCCGAAGGCGGCCTGCATGCGGCTCTGCAGATAGGCGCCGGTATCACGGGCGTTGCCGGTCAGGTCCTCGCGCTCGATGATCGCCAGGTTGGCAAGGGCAGCGGCGCAGCCCAGGGCGTGACCGGAGTAGGTCCAGCCGTGGCCGATCGGGCCCAGCTCGCTGGTGCCCTGCTCCAGCACCTGCCACACGCGATCGCCGACGATCACCCCGGACAGCGGCTGGTAGGCGCTGGTCAGGCCCTTGGCGATGGTGATCAGGTCGGGCTTGATGCCGTAGGCATGGCTACCGAAGTCGGCACCGATACGGCCGAAACCACACACCACCTCGTCGGCGATCAGCAGGATGTCGTACTTGTTCAGTACCGCCTGGATCGCCTCCCAGTAGCCTTCCGGCGGCGGCACGATACCACCGGTGCCGAGCACCGGCTCGCCGATGAAGGCCGCCACGGTGTCCGGGCCCTCGGCCAGGATCATCTCCTCGAGCTTGGCCGCGCAGTGGGCGGAGAACTCACGCTCGCTCATGTTTTCCTGCTCGGCGCTGCGCTGGTAGTAGTGCGGCGCTTCGGTGTGCAGGATGCCGGCCATGGGCAGGTCGAACTGGTCGTGGAAGGCCTTGAGACCGGTCAGCGAGCCGGTGGCGAGACCGGAACCGTGATAGCCGCGCTGACGCGAGATGACCTTCTTCTTCTGCGGACGGCCAAGCACGTTGTTGTAGTAGCGCACCAGCTTGAGCTGGGTCTCGTTGGCATCGCTGCCGCCGAGGCCGTAGTAGACCTTGGACATGCCGGGGCCGGCGAGCTTGAGGATCTGCTCGGACAGGGCGATCTGCGGCTCGTTGGAGTGGCCCACGTAGGTGTGGTAGTAGGACATCTCCAGCGCCTGCTGGTAGATGGCCTCGGCCACCTCGGTACGGCCGTAGCCGATGTTGACGCAGTACAGCCCGGCAAAACCGTCGATGAACTCGCGACCGTCCTTGTCGACGATGTTGATGCCCTTGCCGCCGGTGATCACGCGACCCGGTGCGTCGCCATGGGCGAAGTCACGCAGGTGGGTGGAGGCGTGGAAGGTTACCTTGCGGTCGCGGTCGATCAGGTCCTGATGGGTGCTCATCTCGTTTCCTTTTTTTCCTTGGACCGCCCTCGCCGGGAGGGCGGCGTCATCTGTTCATCGAAAGGTGGCCGGTCCGCAGTCGGGCCGGCGATCACTGCCCTTCAGGGCATCAGCTGCCGGAGACGGAGCCCAGGGCGCCGAGGCAGTAGTACTTGGTTTCCAGATACTCGTCGATGCCGGTCGCGCCGCCTTCGCGGCCAAGGCCGGACTGCTTGACGCCGCCGAAGGGCACCGGCGGGCCGGTCATCTTCACCGAGTTGACCGATACCATGCCGAACTCCAGCGCCCGCAACAGCTTCCAGATGCGGCGAATATCGTGGGTGTAGACGTAGGCGGCAAGACCATACTCGGTATCGTTGGCCAGGGCGATCACCTCGTCGTCATCGCGATAGGCGGTGACACCGGCCACCGGCGCGAAGCACTCCTGACGCCACACCTGCATGTCCTGGGTCACCCCGGTCAGCAGCACCGGCATGAAGAAGTTCTCGCCCGGCGCCTGGGACTGGTCTCCGGCCACCAGGGTGGCACCCTTCGACAGGGCGTCATCCACCGTGGCGCGGGCATTTTCCACCGCCCGGCGGTGAATCAGCGGGCCGAGATCGACTTCACTTTCCATGCCGTTGCCCACGGTCAGCGCGGCCATGCGCTCGGTGAAATGCTCGATAAAGGCGTCGTGGATCGACTCGTGGACCAGGATGCGGTTGGCCGCCAGGCAGTCCTGACCGGCGGTCTGGAACTTGGCCGCCACCGCGGCCAGGGCCGCTTCCTTGGGGTCCATGTCGGGGCCGATGATAAAGGGCGCATTGCCGCCCAACTCCATGGATACACGCTTGACCGTGGGCGCCGACTGTTCGAGCAGCAGGCGGCCGACCCGGGTCGAGCCGGTGAAGGATACCGCCTTGACGCGATCCTCGGCACACAAAAGCGAGGACACCTGGGCGGCGTCGCCCAGCACCACATTGAAGATGCCCGCCGGAATACCGGCACGCTCGGCCAGCTCCGCCAGCGCCAGCGCCGAGAACGGGGTCTCGTTGGCCGGCTTGACGATCACCGGACAGCCAGCGGCCATGGCGGCGGCGGCCTTGCGGGTGATCATCGCCAGCGGGAAGTTCCACGGCGTGATCAGAAGCGCAATGCCCACCGGCTCCTTGATGGTGCCCAGCGCCGCATTGGGGATGTGGCTGGGGATGGTCTCGCCGTAGGTACGCTTGCCTTCCTCGGCGAACCAGCGCACGAAGCTGGCGCCGTACTCGACCTCGCCACGGGCGTCGGGCATCGGCTTGCCCTGCTCCAGCGTCATGATGGTGGCCAGATCCTCGCGATGGGCCTGCAGCAGGTCGTACCAGGCCAGCAGCCGCTCGCAACGCTCGTCGGCGCGCAGCGCCCGCCACTGGGCAAAGGCCTCGTCGGCGACGTCGACACTGGCGCGGATCTGCTCGGGCTCGAGCAGCGGGATATGGCCGATCACCTCGCCATTGGCGGGGTTGATCACCGCTTCCTCGCGGCCTTCGTCACCGTGGGTCCACTTGCCGCCGATGTAGGCGTACTGACGGAACAGGCGCGGATCGCTGAGTTTCATGACACTACCTCCCCAAGTGTGTCCCGCCGCAAGGTCAGGGGGTGCGGAACACGAAAACGACGTCATGGCCAGCGCCATGTACTGCCGTCATGGTAAGGGAGAAGCCAGGGTCGGACTTTTTGAAGCGCCCGTCTGTCGATGGCGTTTTTTTTGTCCAGAACCGTGAAAACGCGGTTTTTTCTGCAACGCCTGTTTTAGCAAAAACCTGCAAGCCGACAAGAACTTCCGGGCCTGTGCCGATGGCGCTCAGAGCGCCCCGTTGGCCAGCTCGTCGATATCGACTCCCTCGCGAGGAGCCTTGACCGTCTTGGTGACGATATAGGTGAAGTAACGCTCGATGCCGACATCCGAGGTCAGCCAGTCGTCGATCAAGCGCTGGTAGGCGTCGATGGTCTCGGACTCGACCTTGATCAGATAGTCGACTCCCCCGCCCACCGCCACACACTCGGTGACCGCGTCGGTGGCATGCACCAGCGACTCGAAACGCTGGAAGCTTTCGGCATTGTGGGCCTTGAGTTCGATCTGAACCCACACCGGGGTACGCCGGACCAGGGCGCTTGCGTTGATCCGGGCGCAGTAGCCTTCGATGATGCCGGCCTTCTCGAGGCGGCGGACGCGCTCCCAGCAGGGGCTCACCGACAGGTTGATGGCCTCGGCCAGGCGGGACTTGGTGATGCGGCCGTCGCGGGACAGGATGGAGAGGATCTTGAGGTCGTAGCGGTCGAGTTTCATGGCCGGGCTTGTGTGGTTGAACGGGACCGCCCCGCGAGAGGCTCTCGGCGGGGCGCTGATGACGAGAAACGGCGGGCGGGCTCGGGCAAGACGGCATCCCGAGCCCTGGCCCGTTCAGTCGCCCAGGGTCTCGACCACCTCGGCGATGACGGCGATGGTGTCGCCCATGTTCACCTGGGCGGGGAAGCGTCGAGCCGCCAGGATACCATCACGCTCGGCACGGTACTCGATCGGCTCGGCGCCGCTGCGGGTCATGTCGTAGACCCGGGCGATCACGTCTCCCTTGGCAATGCTGTCGCCGAGGGCGTAGGTCAACTCCAGCAGCCCGGTGTGCTCGCTTTGCACATAGCAGCTGGCATCCGGCATATCGAGATAGACCTGGGTCTCGGGCATGGCCACCTCGCCGTCCTTGAGCCCGAAATGGATCAGCACATTGTCGATGCCGCGCTCGGTGATGGCCAGGCTCTCCGGCGTGGAGGTGCCGCCGCCCCCGAGTTCGGTGGCAATGAAGATCTTGCCCTGGTTCTCCACCACGGTGTCGAACAGCGCCGCGGCGTCCAGCTCGAACATCATCATCGCATAGGGCGCGCCGAAGGCCTTGGCCCCTTCCAGCGCCTGACGCTGCTGTTCGGGGTTGTCGAGCACGTGGGAGGCGCCGAAGGGAATGATGTCCAGGGTGCGGCCGCCGGAGTGGAGGTCCAGCACCACGTCGGCCATGGGCACCATCTCCCGGGTGAAGTAGTCGGCGATCTTCTCGGTCACGCTGCCGTCCGGGTCACCGGGGAAGCTGCGGTTCAGGTTGCCACCGTCCATCGGCGAGGTGCGACGGCCGACCTGGGCCGCCGGGGTGTTCATCATCGGTACGATGATCACCCGTCCCTTGACGTCTTCGGCCTTGAGCGAGGTCGAGAGCTTCTGCAGCGCGGTGATCCCCTCGTACTCGTCGCCATGATTGCCACCGGTCAGCAGGGCGGTGGGGCCTTCGCCGTTGGCGATCACGGTCACCGGGATCATCACCGCGCCCCAGGCGGACTCGTCATTGGAAATGGGCAGTTTCAGAAAGCCGTGCTGCACACCCTGGGCGTCGAAGTCGACGGTGGCGGAGATGGGGCTCTTGCGCTTGCTCATGGTGACTCCAGAAACAGGGACAACGGTCAGGTTTGATTGTAGTGGTGATGGGCAACGTCGGTCACCGAGGACCGATCACACCGGGCCGATCACAGAAGGCTAATCAACAGGGCCGATCACATGGGGCTAATCAACAGGGCTAGTCAACAGGGCCTGATCGACAAGCCCTGCTCAGCTAACCCCGGCCTACTTGACGAACAGCTGTCGCGGAAACTCCGCCAGCGGCTCGGCGCCATTTTCGGTGATCAGGATGCTCTCGGTGATCTCGAGCCCCCAGTCGTCCATCCACATCCCGGGCATGAAGTGGAAGGTCATGCCCGGTTGCAGGATGGTCTCGTCAGACGGACGCAGACTCATGGTGCGCTCGCCCCAGTCCGGCGGGTAGCTGATGCCGATGGGATAACCACAGCGCGCACCGCCTCGGTCGAAGCCGTACTTGTCCATGGCCGCGCCGAGCGCCAGGGCGATGTCCGCGGTCCGGTTGCCCGGCTTGGCCACGGCCAGGCCTTTCTCGATGCCTTCGAGCAGTGCCGACTCGCCACGCACGAAATCCCGCGGCGGCTTGCCGAGAAACACCGTGCGCGACAACGGGCAGTGGTAGCGCTTGTAGCAGCCAGCGATCTCGAAGAAGGTGCCCTCGCCTTCGCGAAACGGCGTGTCGTCCCAGGTCAGGTGGGGGGCAGCTGCGTCGCTGCCGGTGGGCAGCAGCGGCACGATGGCGGGATAGTCGCCACCGTAGACGCGCCCTTCGCTGTCGGTCCAGCCCTCGATGCCGACCCGATAGATCTCGGAGACCAGCTTGGACTTGGCAAGGCCCGGCTCGATCATCTCGAGGATGCGCGAGTGCATGCCCTCGACGATACGCGCGGCGATGCGCATGTACTCGATTTCACGCGGTGACTTGATCGCCCGGCACCAGTTGACCAGCGCGTTGGCATCCTGGAAGCGCGCGTGGGGCATCTCCTTGATCAGGCTCTGGTAGGCCTTGGCGGAGAAGTAGTAGTTGTCCATCTCCATGCCCACGACCCCTTCGCACCAGCCGCGATCCGGCATGATCGACTGTGCCAGATACTCCATCGGATGCATCTCGGGATTCTGGACATAGTAGTCGGGGTAGTAGGTGATATTGTCAGGGTCCATCCAGCAGGTACGCAGGGCACCATTGCTGTCCTGACGTCGTCCGTACCACACGGGCTCGCCTTCGAGCCCCACCAGTACGCACTGATGGACATAGAACGACCAGCCGTCATAGCCGGTCAGCCAGGCCATATTGGAGGGATCGCTGACAATCAGCACATCGATGCCTCGCATGGCCATCTCGGCACGCACCTTTCGCAGGCGCTGAGCGTATTCCTCACGAGTGAACGGCAGGGATACCTGAATCATGAAACCACTCGCCACACAGTGTCATCACCGAAAAACCGGACTCATTGGAGTCCGGCGCGCCCTTGAAGCGACATTGCATCCCCTGTAGCGTGCTGACAGGTCACAATTGTCATGAGAAGCTCTTAACAACGTCATGACAATGACTGATCAATGCCGTCTTGCTGATACTAGCACTACGAATAAGCTACCGGTCAAAGGCTTTATTGGATCATGACAATTGACCTGCTGCCATATCTGGACGATAGCCAACCCAAGTATCTTGCGATTGCGCGGGCACTTTCTCGCGCGATCCGTTCCGGTGAGCTTACGCCAGGCACCCGGCTGCCGCCCCATCGACAGTTGGCGGAGCACATAGGCGTCAGCGTCCAGACGGTGTCACGGGCCTATTCACAGGCAGAAAAGATGGGCCTGGTGCAGGCCAGGGTCGGCAGCGGCACCTGGATCAACGCCCTCGATGACAACCGCGAATCCGCCTACCTGAGGGCCGGCGAGCCGCGAACCGAACAGGCGGTGATCGACCTGTCGATCGCCCATCCGGTCTGTCCCCCAAGCCATGACCAGCACTTTCGCGATGCCCTGAGAACGCTGGCCGACAGCGCACATCCCGACGTCTTCACCGCCTGCCGGCCGATCGCCGGCCTGCCCCATCAGCGCGAACGCGCCAGCTGGTGGCTGAACGAGCGCCTGGGCATGCCCGGTGAAGCGGACGACCGCATCCTGACCAACGGTGGCGCCCACGGCATCATGCTGGCGATTTCCAGCGTGGTACAGCACGGCGACCTGGTCCTGACCGAGGCACTGACCGACCATGGCCTGATCGCCCTGTCTCGCACCCTGGGCTTCCAGCTGCGTGGCGTCACCATCGATAGCCAGGGCATCGTACCCGACGCCCTCGACGCCGCCTGTCATCGCTTCAAACCGCGCGCCGTGTGCCTGACCTCGTGCCAGCTCAATCCCACCGGGGCCACCCTGGACGAGAGGCGCCGCGACGAGATCGCCGCCATTCTGGAGCGCCACGGGGTGTGGCTGATCGAGGATGACGTCCACACCCTGCTCGAGCCCGAGCCGCTGATGCCGATCAGCGCGCGCATCCCTTCCCATGCGTTCCACGTCACCAGTCTGACCAAGGCCACCCTGCCTGGGCTTCGCGCCGGCTATCTGACGGTGCCACGCAGTCAGCTGCACCACACCCTGCCCCGCCTGCGGGCGACCTCCTGGATGGCCACACCGCTATGCTTCGAGGTCGCCAATCTATGGCTGGAGGACGGCACCATCGAGCGCATGGCTCAGCAGCAACGCGAACTGCTGGCAGAGCGCCAGCAGCTCGCCGCACGCATCCTGCACAGCCATGGCAGGGCCTCCCGCCCCACCAGCCTGCACGTCTGGCTGTCGCTGCCGGGTAGCTGGCGGGCCGAGGAACTCCAGCAGCTGGCCGAACAGGAAGGGGTGGCCATCACCACCGCGACCCCCTTCATGGTCGAACAGAGTCCGGCGCCACGCCGAGTGCGCCTGAGCCTCGGCGCGGAGCCCGAGATCGAACGTCTCGAGGACGGCCTCAAGCGCCTTGCCAGCCTGCTGGATGACGCTCCGCCGCCCATGATGCAGATTGTCTACTGAACCCCATTCATTCGACCGGAGCGGAATTGTCATGAAGGTGATCGTACACACCGACCAGGCTGACCAGTGGCAGCAGGCGCTAAGCGAGCGGCTGCCCCAGGCCACCATCTGGAAGAGTCAGGAGGCCGACCGCGAGCAGCGCGCCCAGGCGGACTTCCTGGCTGCCTGGAAGCCAGACGAGACGCTGCTGCGGGAGTGCACCGGACTCAAGGGCATCGTCAACCTGGGGGCCGGCGTCGACGCCCTGCTCGGCAACCCGGCCCTGCCTCGCGACGTTCCCATCGTCAAGTTGCGTGACGCTGGCATGGCCGAGCTGATCGCCGATTACGTGCGTTACGGTCTTTTCCACTTCCAGCGCGACTTCGACCGCTACGCTCGCCAGCAGCAGCAGTGCGAGTGGCGTGAGCACGAGGTGATCGACAAGCCGGACTGGCCGGTGGGCGTGCTCGGCCTCGGCGCCATCGGCGCCAAGGTGGCCCGGGCCATCGCCGCCGACGGCTTCCCGGTGCTCGGCTGGAGTCGCTCGCACAAGGATATCGACGGCATCGAATGTCTGAGCGGTGACGAAGGGCTCGACCGGCTCCTGTCGCGGGTGAAGACCCTGGTGCTGCTGCTGCCCGATACCTCCTCGACCCGCCACATCATCAACGCCGAGACACTCGGCAAGATGCGCGAGGGAGCCAGCCTGATCAACCCCGGGCGCGGCACCCTGATCGACGAGGATGCCCTGCTCGCAGCGCTGGGCTACAAGGACCAGCGCCAGGAAGGTCGCCTCCGGGGCGCGCTGCTCGATGCCTTCCCGACAGAGCCGCTGCCGCAATCCAGCCCGCTGTGGCGCCACCCGCGGGTCGTCGTCACCCCTCACATGGCGGGACCGACACCGTTGAGCGAAGCGCTCGATCAGGTCGCTGCAAGCCTCGACGCCCTGGACAAGGGCGAGGACATCGAGACCGTCGACCCCGACGCGGGCTACTGACCCAGGAGCCGGCAAGTGCCAGCGAGGGCCGGTAAGGAACGAGGCGGCGATCGTCTCGCGTTCCAGGCCCGCCCCCGGATCAAGCCCCAGATTGATTCACAAAAAAAGGGCGCCTCCTCGGAGGCGCCCTTGTCGGTGCTGAAACGACAGATTGTCGTTCAAAGGATCAAGCGTCGTCGCCGATCTTGTCCTGGGTACGCAGTTCGAAATCGCTGGCGTCGTGACGCTCATGGAGCTGCTCTTCGGGCTCACCGAAGGTGCGGTTGACCATGCGTCCACGCTGTACCGCCGGGCGCGCATCGATGGCCTTGGCCCAGCGCTGGACGTGCTCGTACTCGTGCACGGACAGGAACTCCGCCGCGTCGTACAGACGCCCCAGAGCAAGCTGACCGTACCAGGCGAAGGTCGCCATGTCGGCGATGCTGTACTCGTCACCGGCCAGGTACTCGTGCTCGGCCAGATGCCGGTCGAGCACGTCGAGCTGGCGCTTGGTCTCCATGGTGAAGCGGTTGATCGGGTACTCGTACTTTTCCGGCGCGTAGGCGTAGAAGTGGCCAAAACCACCGCCCAGGTAGGGGGCCGAGCCCATCTGCCAGAACAGCCAGCTCATCGCTTCGGTACGCGCCTTGTGCTCGGTCGGCAGGAAGGCGCCGAACTTCTCGGCGAGGTAGAGCAGGATCGAACCCGACTCGAAGACCCGGGTCGGCGGCGTGGTGGTGTGGTCCAGCAGGGCCGGAATCTTGGAGTTGGGGTTGATCTCGACGAAGCCGCTGGAGAACTGGTCGCCCTCGCCGATACGGATCAGCCAGGCGTCGTACTCGGCCTGATCGTGGCCCTGCGCCAGCAGTTCCTCGAGCAGGATATTGACCTTGACCCCGTTGGGCGTGGCCAGGGAGTAGAGCTGTAGCGGATGCTTGCCCACCGGCAGCGCCTTGTCGTGGGTCGCACCGGCGATGGGACGGTTGATGCTGGCGAAATGGCCGCCACTCTCACCTTCCCACTTCCAGACCTTCGGCGGCTGATACTCGGCATCGTTGCTCATGATGTTCCTTCTCGTTGAGTGGGGCACCACCCGGCACCGCCGGGTTCATTGATGCAGTAAAGATACACAAGCCTAGCGAAAAATAGCGTCAGACGAAGCACCTCGGAGCGACCTGGCGTATTGCGCCGCGGCCGGACTGGCGTCTCCCGGGACGGCGACGCCAGTCGAACGCCAGCCCTTACAGCTCCTGGCGAGTGGGCCGCAGGATCAGTTCGTTGACGTCGACGTCCCCCGGCTGCTCTACCGCAAAGGCGATCGCCCGCGCCACTGCATCGGCATCGATGGCCAGGGTGTAGAGCTCGTTGACCCCCTCGGCGGTCTCATCATCGCTGATCGTCCGGGTCAATTCGGTGTCGATCGCGCCAGGCGAGATATTGGTCGCGCGAATCTCGCCATTGGATTCCTGACGCAGGCCCTCGGTCAGCGCCTTGACCGCGAACTTGGTCGCGCAATAGACCGACGCGGCGGGGAACACCACATGCCCGGCGACCGAAGACAGATTGATCACGTGGCCTTCGTGCTGTTCGCGCATGGTCGGCAGCACAGCGGCGATACCGTAGAGCACGCCCTTGATGTTGACGTCGACCATCTGCTCCCACTCGTCGACCTTGAGCTTGTCCAACGGCGAAAGCGGCATCAGCCCGGCGTTGTTGACCAGCACGTCGATACGCCCGAATTCATCGCGGGCGAGCTTGGCCAGGGCCTCGACCTGCTCACGGCTGGTCACGTCGGTGACACGGTAGACGGCCTGGCCACCGTCTGCCTTGATGTCGTCGCACAGTGCCTTGAGGCGGTCCTCGCGACGTGCGCCCAGCACCAGGCGGGCGCCACCCTTGGCCAGGCGCTTGGCGGTGGCCTCACCCAGTCCACTGCTGGCACCGGTGATGATCACGACCTTGTCCTTGATACCGTCGGTATTCAGGTTGTTCACGTCCATGCTGTCCTCCTGTCGGGCCTCCAAGGCCCCTTGAAATGTTCCAGATCGATGACTTTTGCAAGACGGCGAACCGCTTGGCGGTCATCGAGAAAAAGATGTCATCGCGCCAGCGATCTTCAAGCGCTAGCGATCTTCGAGAAACGGGTAGTCGGTATAGCCCTTTTCATCGCCGCCGTAGAAGGTGTCGTAGTCCGGCTCATTGAGCTCTGCCCCGCGACGAAAGCGCTCCGGCAGGTCCGGATTGGCGATGAAGGGGCGCCCGAAGGTCACCAGATCGGTCTTGCCGGCGGCGATGCGCTCACGCGCTTCCTCTGCGGTGTAAGCGCCATTGGCGATATAGACACCGCTGAAGCGCTCACGGATGGCGCTGATGATCGATTCGGGGCGACCGTTCTCGTGGTTGCCCTGGAAGGAATCCTCCACGACCTCGAGGTAGGCGATGCCGATCTCGTCGAGCGCGGCGGCGAAGGCCGGGAAGGTCTCCTCGGGCTTCTGGTCGTGGACATCGTTGAAGCTGCCGGTCGGGCTGATGCGTACCCCGACACGGCCCTTGCCCCAGACGTCGACCACCGCACGCACCACTTCGAGAGGCAGTCGCAGGCGGTTTTCCAGGCTGCCACCGTAGGCATCGGTGCGCGCGTTGCTGTCGGACTTGATGAACTGATCGAGCAGGTAGCCGTTGGCGGCGTGCACCTCGACGCCGTCGAAACCGGCTTCGCGGGCGTTGATCGCCGCCTGGCGGTACTGCTCGACGATGCCTGGAAGCTCGTCGGTGTCGAGCGCACGCGGGGTCGGCACTTCCACCATGCCGGACTCGGCGCTGATGAAGGTCTTGGCGCCTTCAGGCTTGATCGCCGAGGGCGCCACCGGGTCGGCGCCACCGGGCTGCAGCTCCGGATGCGAGATTCTTCCCACGTGCCATAGCTGGGCGTGCATACGACCGCCGGCGTCATGCACGGCGTCGGTGACACGGCGCCAGCCAGCGATCTGCTCCTGGCTATGGATGCCCGGGGTAAAGGCGTAACCCTTGCCCTGGGGCGAGATCTGGGTGGCCTCGCTCAGGATCAGGCCCGCGCCGGCCCGCTGACGGTAGTACTCGACATTCATCGCCTGGGGCACGTCCCCCGGTTGGGCCGCGCGAGAACGGGTCAGCGGCGACATCAGCACTCGATTAGGCAGGGTGATGTCACCGAGGACCTGCGGGGTAAAGAGGGGATCTTGCTCGCTCATGGAAACCTCCTGTCGTGAAGCTGATACCACGAGGCGCTGCGGCCTCAGCGAGGATGCACGGCTGAACGGTGGCTGGCGCTTCGTTGGCTCGTCGCCAACCGCTGCCCAAGGTGTTCGACTAACGTCTTAGCGAATGTTCAGCCCTTACCGTACAATTCATGCATCACATATCAAGCACTTTTGTACAAAAATAGAGGGTTTTATAGACCAGTCTATTATTACTTAGGGCCAAGAAAACGGCAGGGGAATAGAGGACCCACCCTGCCACGCCTTCACCTCGATGCGTTAGCGTTTGATACAGGCCAGTAACGTATTCTCGAATTCGGTCAGTGGCTCACAGGTTCTGGCCATCTTGGAGCGCAGCAGAGCCCCCTGCCAGCCCGCCAGAATAAAGGCCGCCATGGCCTGGGGCGTGATGTCGTCACGCACGCTGCCGTCGGCCTGGCCTTCCTTGAGGCAGCTGGTGAAGTAGCCTTCCCAGCGCTTGAAGATGGCGTCCAGGGCATCGCGCAGGCAATCGCTCTGGGATGACATTTCCTGGCCGAGGGTACCGATCAGGCAACCCCGGGTGTGGCCGCACTCGGCCATCGCCTGGCGCACGTCTTCAAAATAGTGGCGCAGGCGCGCAACGGGGGCGTCGTGGGAATTCACCAGCAGCGCCTGGAAGCGCTCGTCGTAGTCTTCGGCGAACACCTCGACCACGGCAAGGCCGAAGGCCTCCTTGCTGGAGAAGTAGTGGTAGAAGGAACCCTTGGGCACGCCAGCAGCCTTGAGCACCGTATTGATGCCCGTCGCCGTATAGCCGTGCTCGGCAAAGGTGTTCATGCCGACCTGTATCAACAGGTCACGTGTAGGAGCCTTGGTTGTCATGCCCCAGACACTAGACCAGTCGTCTAGTCGTCGTCAAGTGGCTTTCTGCCAAGAGCCCAGCGGCCAGGTTTCCAGGGGGACTGGTCTCACTCCTGGCCTGGGCCTGTACCCAGGCCAGAAGGGGCCGGACTGGCGGGCCTACAGCAATTCGTTGAGCTGACGCAGCCACTCCGGGTGCGCGGGCCAGGCAGGCGCGGTCACGAACTTGCCGCAGGTGATGGCGTCGGTGACTTCGATGTCGACAAATTCGCCACCCGCCAGGCGTACCTCGGGGGCGCAGGCGGGATAGGCCGAGATACGATGCCCAGACAGTGACACCGCCGCCGCCAGAAGCTGGGCGCCGTGGCAGACAGCGGCCACCGGCTTCTCGCTGTCGACGAAGTGGCGCACCACTTCCAGCACGCGCTCGTCCAGGCGCAGGTACTCCGGCGCTCGCCCACCGGGGATGACCAGGGCGTCGTAGTCGGCCAGGGTGATGTCGGCGAAGGTCTCGTTAAGCGCGAACAGATGCCCGGCCTTTTCGGTGTAGGTCTGGTCGCCCTCGAAGTCATGGATGGCGGTCTTGACCTTGTCGCCTTCCTTCTTGTCGGGGCACACCGCATCGACACGATGTCCCATGGCCTGCAGGGCCTGGAAGGGCACCATGATTTCGTAGTCCTCGACAAAATCTCCCGCGAGCAGCAGCAAACGTGCCATGTGGCAAACTCCTTGGTCATTGAGGGGCGGCGCAGGGTCATGATGGCGACCATGCTGTAATGCAGCGTAACCACTGGACCGTGCTTCTGCCAGCCCGCCGGGGAACCTTCAGGGCGCACCGGCCTCCCAAGGTGACAGCTCGTTTCCATATGCCACTCAAGCAGCGGACGCTACTATGCCCAGCAACTCCATCGCCTACCGCTCGCCGTCTCTTCGCCCGCGCCTCGCGGCGGGGCTGCTATGGCTACTGTTCTTGCTGCCGTTTGCAGCACAAGCCGCATCGATGGCCAGCTTCGATGCCCGCTACCACCTGTCGGTGGATGGCTGGCCCGATGCCACCGTGCATCATCGGGTGTACCGCGAAGGCGATCACTGGCGCAGCGACATGCGCGCCCAGGTGGCCATCGCCGAAGGTCAGGAAACCGCGCGCTTCGCCGAGAACGGCGACGGCTTGCGTGCGCTGGGCTATTCCAGTGGCTATCGTCTGCTGGGCATCGGCAAGAGCTACCGCCTGGACAACCGTCAGCTTCGGCGTCACCCCGACCGTCAGACCGCTCTGGTGGATCTGTCACGTAGCGTCCAGCGAGAGCGCTGCGCCAGCGGCTGCGAGATTCGCTATCTCGATCACAAGGGCGACATCGAGACACTGGTCGCAAGCCCGCTGCCCACCGCCGCCATCGACGTGAACGGGCGCATGGTGGACGCCCTGCGGGTCCGCCTGGTCGAGCCCGGCAAGGACGACCGCCACATGGTCGTGGCCTTCCACCCGGACCTGCCCGGCCTGCTGCTGGGGGTGGACTACATCAAACGCGGCGAGCGGGTCAGTCGGCTGAGCCTGACCTCCTTGACCACTTCCAACAACTGAAGCTGCTTCGCTTTTCCCTTCTTCGGGTGCCTTTTTGGCCGCTTGTTCAGGCGCTCGTTCAGCCGCCCTGCCTCACCACCATCTGGCCTTCCGCCCCGCCGAGGCCGGCGGCTCGTTGCCAGGATGCCTTGTCGACGTCTGAGGTATGGCACCGATCTTGCCGACCACTGACGCTTTGGTCGTCTTTTCTCCCTTGTGAAACTTGCATAGAGTATTGCGCTTTTGGTCGCGCCGTTGACCACCGATTTGTCCTGCTCATCCTCGACGGACGGGCTCACGAGCGCAGCAATTCATCGATGCGGTGCCTGACCGACATGCACCGCCTCCATCGAGCAAGGAAGTTCGTTCATGTTCACCGGTCTGTTGATCGTGCTGCTGCCGCTGGTGCTGGGCTATCTGGTACCGGTACGCCGCGCAAGCGTCATGGCCTGGATCAATCGCGGCGTCAGCGCATCGATCTACCTGATCCTGCTGTTGATGGGGGTGAGCCTGGCGGGCCTGCCCGACCTGGGCACTCAGCTGTCGCGCATGGGCGGCCAGGCGCTGTTGTTGTTCGTGGTCATCTCGGCCTTCAACCTGGCCGCCCTGTGGTGGCTGTCGCGTCGACTGCGCCTGGACCTTGGCGAAAAACGCGTGATCGACGGCGCCCCGACCAGCAAGCTGGCGGCCATGGCGGGTTCGTTGTCACTGGTCGGGGTGGTGATCGCCGGACTGGTCATCGGGCTGATGCTGGTGGGACGCTGGGGGACGACGCCCTTCGAGCTGGCGGAACACCTGGCAGAATGGGTGCTCTACGTATTGCTGGCGCTGATCGGCTGCCAGCTGCGCAACTCCGGCATGCCGCTCAAACAGATCCTTCTCAATCGTCATGGCCTGTTCATCGCCATGACCCTGGCGGCAAGCTCGCTGATCGGTGGACTCGCCGCTGCACCGATGCTCGGGCTCGCCTGGAACGAGGGCCTGGCCATGGCCTCGGGCTTCGGCTGGTACTCGCTGTCCGGCATTCTGATCGGCGAACACCTGGGGCCGGCTCTGGGCGGCGTCGCCTTCTTCAACGACCTGACCCGGGAACTGCTGGCCTTCGTGCTGATTCCGCTGGTCATGCGACGCTACGCCCCCCTGGCGATCGGTTATGGCGGTGCCACCTCGATGGACTTCACCCTGCCGGTGATCCAGCAGCACGGGGGCGTGCGCTGCGTGCCCATCGCCGTGGTCAGCGGCTTTATCCTGTCGCTGCTGTCACCACCACTCATTCTGTTTCTGGTCGCCCTATGATGCCGGGTCGCAACAACCACTCATTCAGCGCTTTATGGTCGCCCTATGATGCCGGGTCACGACAACCACTCATTCAGCGCTTTATGGTCGCCCTATGATGCCGGATCACGACAACCACTCATTCAGCGCTTTATGGTCGCCCTATGATGCCGGATCGCGACAACCACTCATTCAGCGCTTTATGGTCGCCCTATGATGCCGGATCACGACAACCACTCATTCAGCGCTTTTCGGTAGCGCTGTGATGCTGGAATAAGATGCCCGGTTGTGCTGCCAAGCCGTGACGCCTGGTGGCCCAGCGCTTTATGCTGTCGAGTGCACGCAGCAAGGAAGACAAGCCCGTGGTGAATCCTGAGGACCGCCCCATCACCCTGAAGAATCTGGCCCAGCGACTTGGGGTCTCTACGGCCACCGTCTCCAACGCCTTCAATCGCCCCGATCAGTTGTCTCGCGCCCTGCGCGAGCACATCCTCGAGGAGGCCCGACGCCTGGGCTACCGCGGCCCCGACGCCAGGGCCCGCAGCCTGCGCACCGGGCAGTCCCGCATCGTCGCGGTGGTGCTGGCAGAGACACTGACCTACAGCCTCAACGACGCGGTTTCAAGCGAGCTTCTGACCGGCATCACCGAGGTGCTCGACGCCCACGGGCACACCCTGCTGCTGCTGTCGGGACGTCAGCCCGAATCTCCCCGTCACGCCGACGCACTCTGTCACCCGGGCTCCGCCAGCATGGCCGACGGCTTTGTCGTCTATGGTCTGATGCCCGGGGATCGGCTGATCAACGAGCTGCCGGCCCAGCGTCCACTGGTCGGGGTGGATTTCCATATCGATGCCCGCCCCACCGTCCATATCGACAACGAACCGGCCTGCCACGCCATCGCCTGCCACGCACTGAAAAAACGTCCACGGCGGGTCGGCATCCTCAGCCTGCGCTTGATCGATGAATCCTATAATGGCCCGGTGAGTGCCGAGCATCGCTGTCTCGATGCCCATCGCACCATCACCCGCTCGCGCCTGGACGGTTTCCACCGCGCCCTGGACGAACACGACATCGACCCCACCAGCGTCCCGGTGTGGAACATCGACGAGAACACCCACGCGGTCTGCGCCACGGTGATCGAGGAGATCCTCGACCTGCCGGCAGAACAGCGCCCGGATCTGCTTTTGTGCATGTCCGACCGCATCGCCCTGACCGTCCTGACCCTGGCCGAACAGCGTGGCATCCGCGTCCCCGAGGACCTGCGCCTGACCGGCTTCGACGGTATCGAAGAAGGCCAGTACCGCGCCCCGCGCCTGACCACCGTGCGCCAAGACAGCATCGAGAAGGGGCGCGTCGCCGCGCGCATGGTGCTGGGTCTGGAACCCGCCGAGAACCGCCTATTGGGAACGCGACTGCTGATCGGGGAAAGCTGTCCCTGACGGTCTGACCGCTACGGACTGAGGTGATCGCTCGACTCATCCGTCGGCGAAGGCTGCACAAAGGTTTCACCGTTATTGGCGCCTTTTTGGCGCCGACGATGGCATGCTGTGTTCATCTTTTTCGCCATTTCGGTCAAGGAATCGTCGCATGTCCGCGAAACGCCTGTTTCGCCCGGCCTTCTCACGCTTGGGTCTGAAGCTCTTCGTCATCATCCTGGTGGTCAATGTGGCCATCGCCGGGCTGGTGTTCGTGGCGATTTCGCGCAGCCTCGACCAGGGCTTCATCGAGTACCTCGACCGCTCCCAGACCCAGCGCGCCGAGACCCTGGCGGAAGGCCTCGGCGAGGCCTGGGCGCGACGCCAGAACTGGCAGTGGCTGCGCCAGTCGCCGCGCGCCTGGCACCACCTGGTACGCCGCCAGCTTTGGCCCGGCGACAACCTGCCGCCGATGAGCATCGAAGGCGACCTGGGCGATCCCAGGGACTTCGTGCTCCATGACGAAAGCGGCCTGCCGGTGATCGGCCTGCCCCCGGACAAGGACGACATGGCCGCCGAGCTGCGCTGGCTGCCGGTGATGAGCGCGGGCCGCCAGGTCGGCACCCTGGGCTATCGCCCGCCGGAGCAGTTAATGGCACGCATGGACCGGCTGTTTCTGGCCCAGCAGCAACGCAACCTGACCATCATCGTCATCGCCCTGGCGCTGACCTCGCTGCTGCTGGCCGCCGCCCTGTCCTGGTGGATGGGCCGACGCGCCCGCGGCATGGCACTGGCCACCCGCCGGCTGACCGAGGGCGACTACAGCATCCGCCTGCCGGAGCGCGGTCGCGACGAGCTGTCCAGCCTGTCCCACGACTTCAATGTGCTGGCGGAAACCCTGGAAGCCAGCCGCGAGGCACGTACCCGCTGGGTTTCCGACATCGCCCATGAGCTGCGTACCCCACTGGCGGTGCTGCGCGGCGAGATCGAAGCGATGCAGGACGGCATTCGCGCCCTCGACCAGGACAACCTGCGCTCGCTGTCCCAGGAGGTCGGCCAGTTAGAGCGCCTGGTCGCCGACCTGCGCCTGCTGTCCCAGAGCGACGCCGGCGCACTGGAAGTCCAGCTCGCACCGCTGGACCTGGGCGAGCAACTGGCCACCCGGCTGGACGAAGCCGAGGGCTGGCTTGCCGATCATGGCCTGACCCTCGAGCACGATATTCAGGGCCCGGCGTGGATTCGCGGCGACCTGCAGCGCCTGCGCCAGCTATGGAACAACCTGATTGACAATACCTGCGCCTACACCCAGGCGCCGGGGCGACTCAAGGTATCGCTGCGGCGTGAGGCCGACGACTGGGTGCTGCGCTGGGAAGACAGCGCCCCCGGGGTACCGGTCAACGAACTGCCGCGGCTGACCGAACGCCTCTACCGGGTGGAAGGCTCGCGCAACCGCTCAAGCGGCGGCAGCGGCCTGGGGCTGTCCATCGCCACCGCCCTGGCCCGCGCCCACGACACCGACATGCGCCCCTCCCCTTCCGAGCTTGGCGGGTTATGCTGGACCCTGCGTTTTCCGGCCCTGCCGGACCATCAGCAGCACGAGGACGATGAATGAACGACACCGACGCCAGTCTCGACGACATCCTGATCGTCGAAGACGAACCCAAGATCGCCCGTCTGGTGGCGGACTACCTGGAGGGTAGCGGCTACGCCACCCACCATATCGACCACGGCGACCAGGTGGTCGGCTACCTCAGCGAGGCCGAGTCACGCCCCAGCCTGGTGCTGCTGGACCTGATGCTGCCTGGCACCGACGGCCTGACCCTGTGCCGCGAGATCCGTCAGCGCTGGCCCGATATCGCGGTGGTGATGCTGACCGCCCGAGTCGAGGAGGTCGACCGCCTGCTGGGCCTCGAACTGGGTGCCGACGACTACATCTGCAAGCCGTTCAGCCCGCGCGAGGTGGTCGCCCGGGTCAAGGCTGTGCTGCGCCGCAGCCAGGCACACCAGCAGGACAGCGAAGCCAACCACGACCTGGTGCTGGACGAAAGCGGCTGGCGCGCCCTGGCCGACGGTCAGGACCTTGGCCTCACCGCGGTGGAGTTCCAGCTGCTCAAGGTGATGATGCACTCGCCGGGGCGAATCTTCGCCCGCGAGCAGTTGATGGACCACATGTACCGCGACCACCGCATCGTCTCCGAGCGCACCGTGGACAGCCATATCAAGAAGCTGCGCAAGAAGATCGCCGATATCTGGCCCGAGCGGGAGATCATCCGCTCCGTCTACGGCGTCGGTTACAAGTACCAGCCGGAAGAGTGATCCTCGGGGCTGCCTGTCATGGCAGCCGTCCCTCCGCAGCCGTCCCTCGGCGGCTGGACATCGTCCGGCCGCGCTGCCTTTCCCTTTTTCTGCTTGATGCCCCGAGTCTTATGCATCGAAAAGGAGACACTGCCCTGCAACGCCCTGCTGCAGGCAGGACAGTTGCTGCGGGCCGCATGATGTCACACTATGTAGTACACTACGAATGGCAAGGGCACGGCCGGTGAGGATCTTCAAGAACGCCTGGTTTGAACGCTTCGCCAGAAAACAGAAACTTGACGACGCCGCGCTGCGCGACGCTATCCAGCGAGCGGAACGGGGCTTGATCGATGCTGACCTGGGCGGAGGCGTGATCAAGCAGCGGGTGGCTCGTCCCGGGCAAGGCAAGTCAGGCGGCTACCGCACGATCATCCTCTACCGCCAGGCACACCGAGCCTTCTTCGTTTACGGCTTCGCCAAGAGCCAACAGAGCAATATCAGCGACGAGGAAAAGGTTGCGTTCAAACGGGCCGCCCAACACATCCTCGAGCTGTCAGAAGAGCACCTGGTCGAGTTGATTCATAAGGGGCATTTTTTGGAGGTGGAAGACGATGGCGAAGAAATACCGTAGCGAAGCGATGGCGGCGATCCATGAAACCATGGAAGCTCTGCACGAGGTAGGCGCCGTCGACAAGCAAACGATGCGCGACTTCGATGAGAGCTGCCTCACCACGGTAGAAATGATTTCCCCCGACGCCATCAGAGCGCTGCGCGAGCGCGAAAATCTTTCTCAGTCTGTCTTCGCTCGCTACCTCAACGTCAGCAAGAACCTGGTCTCAGACTGGGAGCGCGGCGTGAAGCGTCCTGGAGGGCCCGCGCTGAGGCTACTGGCAGTCATCCAGAAAAAAGGCATTCAGGCCATCGCTTGCTGAGCGCGCCTCTCCATACCTGCCGGTGGAAGGGCCACTTGCGTGGAGAGGCGAATCGACCTCCGTACTCAGGGGGGCCGCCATATATCACGTTGTGCCCTCTGTCACGCTGCCATGGCCGTAACCGAGAGCCCCTTCTAACTGTTTCGCCTCGACTGACGGCAGACCCGAAGATTCAGTCGCCAGCACCAAGCAAGCCGGTCGGGGAAGTGTCTCGACCGACTCACCAATAACGCAAGAGGCCGCCCCTGGGCGGCCTCTTGCGTATGGCACTTGCGCTCGATCTAGAACAGCGCGGGAATCCCGTACTGTCCCTCGAACATGCCCACCGCCAGCATGGCGAACAGACACACCGCCAGCACCGAGGCGGGGATGATCAGACGGTCGGCCAGCGACAGCTGGGTGGCGCGTTCGCGATCACCGATCCAGCCGTTGTTGTCGAGCAGCATGGTCACCGCCCAGGCCAGCACCGGGTTGGTGACCGCCGCGGCGAACAGGCAAACGCCGGCGGCCTGGGCGTCGCGGCTTTCCTTGATCATTTGCACGCCGGCCTCGAGCATCGGCAGGAAGACTCCGACCAAAAGCGCCACGCACATCACCGGCGGCCACACCGCCACATCCATGGGAAAGCCGAGGATGGCGATGGCGATGGTCAACAGCCCCAGCAAAATGGCGCCGGCGGGAATCGGCCGCTTGGCGATGGCCGCCGGGATCATGTAGGTGCCCCAGGACGAGGTGATATTGCCACCGCCGAGGGCGGTACCGACCACCTGACGCAGCGAGCACATCGTCATGGTGTCGTCGACGTCCATCAATACCCGGTCGGTACCCTTGGGATAGTTCATCTCCTGGAAGATGCGATGACCGAGAAAGTCCGGTGACCACATGGCAACCGCCAGGATCGCGAACGGCAGCGAGGCGATGAAGTGCTGCATGTTCGGCAGCCCCAGCATCCAGCCGTGGTCGGTGCTGCCCCACCAGTAGCTCGGGCTGAGCGGCGGCAGGCCGGTCTCGGTGGTGAACTCGAGATCGAAGCCCGCTCCCAGCGCCAGCGCCACCACCAGGCCGGTGACCGCGCAGGCGGGAATCGCCAGCCAGCGCTTGCCCAGCCGCGCCAGCACGGCGTACAGCAGGATATTGACCGCCAGCACCACCAGGGCGACGTAACCCATCTGGCCCTCGAGCCCCATGCCCCACGCCTTGAGGCTACCGATCTGGCTCATGGCGCCGGAAAAGCCGAGAAAGATCAGCAGACCACCGGCGGTGCCCTGGGAGGTCAGGTTGACCAGGCGCGAGCCGCCCTTGACCCAGGAAAGGCCGAGGCCGAAGGCGCCGATCCACAGCGCCAGGGCCAGCGGGTGGGCACCGGCAAGGGCCATGCTGGCGATCAGCGGAATCATCGGGCCGTGATTGCCGGCCAGGTTGGCACGCGGATTGAAGATACCCGAGCCCAGCACGCAGAACAGCAGGACCGGCAACAGCATCTCCAGACGCGAGACGGCGATGGCGAACTCGCGCCCCAGGGTGACATCGGGCCAGGCGGCGGACAGGCCATTGGCCCAGGACATCATCACCGCCGAGTACATGGCGATGATGCCGATGGTGCCGGCAATCGCCGGTACCAGGTCTTCGAGTTCGAAGTGGAAGTCCCGGCCGATCAGATTAAGACCATAGCGCCGGGGACGCATGCTCTTGAGTTCATGCTCGAGGTAGTCGGAACGGCTGGCAAATTCGCTGGCATCGCGGTGCATCTCGCGATAGCTGGGGGCCTCGCCGGCCTCCCGGGTGGACGTCACGGTGTCTGTCATGAGGATCTCGATGTCTGAGGTGACGCTGCTGTCCGACGCCGAGCCAAGTCCCCTTGACCGTTCGTCGAATTGACAGCGCGCCTTGAAAAAAGATGACAGACCTTAACAATGCCCCCCGCGGGCCTCGTTGACGGCTATCAGGCTTTGGCCTCGCCAAGGGTTGTGACGCCAAAAATGCCTGACAAACTCCCCTCTCCCTTGATCCAGCGCAGGCGTCTCTTGCCTGGCATCCCAGGATCGACGAGAGTGAAGACCTCGACGCAGCCACGGCGTCTTGCCAGGAAGACCGTCATGCCCCCCAGGATCGCTGCCACCTTTTCCCGCTACCTGCGCGACCCGCGGATGCCCCAGGTCGAGGCGCGCCGAGTCAGGGGCGGGCACCGGCTCAGCCACGCACCCCACAGCCACGACACCCACTCGCTGGGCGCGATCGTCCAGGGCCACTCGAGCTTCCTCAACCGCCACCGTACCCTAGAGGTGCGCCAGGGAGACGTGGTGCTGATCAACCCCGGCGACGTCCACGCCTGCAACGCCTTGAGCGAGCGAGACTGGGGCTACGACATGCTCTACCTGGACAGCGCCTGGCTGACCGAGCGCTGCGGCCTCGACGGCGATGACGGTGCGGTGTTCTCGGCACTGACGACGCAAGACGCCGCCCTTCACCAAGTCATTCGCGTCGCCACCGACGCCCTTGCCGATGGGGATGCCAGCCTGCTTGAGCGCGAGACCGTGCTTGAGCGGCTCGCCGAGCGCCTGACAGGCCTGCTCGACCTGCCGGCGCAAGGCGAGGCAGAACACGGCGCGCCTCCCGAGCGACTGGTGCGCGCCTGGGAGCGTCTTCACGACGACTGGCAGCAAGAGCTGCGCCTGGACGACCTCTGCGCCGCCGCCGAGTGCCGCGCCACCAGCCTGATTTCGGGCTTTCGACGTCACTATGCCACCACGCCCCATGCGGCGCTGATCGACCTGCGCGTGCGTCACGCCAGGCAACGACTGCGACGGGGCGATCCCATCGCTGCGGTCGCCAACGACTGCGGCTTCGCCGACCAGGCGCACCTGCAACGCACCTTCAAGAAGCTGCTGGCCACCACTCCGGGGCACTATATCCAGAGTCATATGCAGGATCAGATGCAGGGTCAGATGCCAGGCCCGTTGAAGGGTCAGATTCAGCACCTTAAGCAGCGCGCCTGACCGTCGGACCGGTGCCCGCAAGCTGCCTCACAGCAGCATCAGCGCGCCACTAAAAATCAGCAAGGCCGCCAGCAGGCGCTGGAGGACCCGCCGTCTTGCCTCGCACGACAGCCAGCCCCGGGCGTGTCCACCAAGCCACGCCCAGCCGATGGCGCTCGCCAGACAGACGCTGCCCCAGACCAGGGTGAAAAGCGCGATATCGACGCTTTCCCGTCCCGCCGTGAACAGTCCCAGCCCTGCCAACGAGGCGATCCAGGCCTTGGGGTTGAGCCACTGCATCAGCGCGCCGGTGGCGGGCCCCGGCGGTTCGCGCCGCTGGTCCGTGCCCCAGTCGCCTGCGTCCGTCAACAGGCGCCAGGCCAGCCAGGCCACAAAGCTCAGGCCC
>NZ_JAMXRY010000031.1:0-60399 GCF_024124525.1 Halomonas sp. OfavH-34-E
GCCGAGCCGCGTCGTCGACCGCCTCAAGCCAGCCCTTGCGCCGATACTCGGCGGGCAGCGCCTGGCCAAGGCCCGAGCCGCCGGTGACCAGGGGCAGCTCGACGCAGGCCGCAGCCAGCACCTCAAGGTCGGCGTCATCCAGGGTGTCACAGATGACGTGGCGGACCTTGTCACCTCCCAGGCGTTCGAGGTGGCTGGCACAGGCCTCGGCGCCCTGGCGGATCACCGAGTGGGACAGAAGCCCCACCGCATGCGACGTCTGCGCGCCCAGCACCCGCACCAGATCGGCGTCGGTCATCGGATTGAGCGGGTGATCCTGCATGCCGCTGTCGTTGAGCAGACGATCGCCGACGAACAGGTGACCCTGATAGACCGTGCGTCCGGTGGTCGGAAAGGCCGGCACCATCACCGTCTGATCGCCGCCCAGACGCTCGAGCAGGGCATCGGCCACCGGGCCGATATTGCCCTCGGCGGTGGAATCAAACGTCGAGCAGTACTTGAAGAAGACCTGCCGTGCGCCCTGTTCGGTCAGCCAGTCCAGCGCCGCCAGGCTGTCGGCCAGCGCCTCCTCCACCGGGCAGGTACGCGACTTGAGCGCGACGACCACGGCGTCGACACCTTCCGGAAGCGGCTTGCCGGTGGGCACACCGAGCATCTGCACGGTGCGCATGCCGGAGCGCACCAGATTGTTGGCCAGGTCGGTGGCGCCGGTGAAATCATCGGCGATGGCGCCGAGTACCAGAGTCATGGTCAGTCCTCGTCAAATACGGTGAATAAAGGGGAGGAACACGGCTGCGACGCGGCCTTATCCGGCGTCGTCGTCATTGGCCGCGGGCAGTGCGATCCCTGCGGTGGCGGCGTAGACCTTGACCACCGCGGCGTCGTCTTCGCGTCCCAGCCCCATGCCGCTGGCGGCGGTAAACTGCTGCAGGGCGCTGGCCGCCACTGGCATCGACAGGCGCAGTTCGCGGCCGGTGTCGTGAACGATGTTGAGGTCCTTGACGAAGATGTCCACGGCCGACAGCGGGTGATAGTCGCCGTCCAGAATGTGCGGCACCCGGTTCTCGAACATCCACGAATTGCCCGCCGACTGGGTAATCACCCGGTACAGCGCGCGACCGTCGATGCCCATCTTCAGGCCCAGCGCCATGGCCTCGGCGGCGGCGGCGATATGCACCCCGGCCAGGTGCTGATTGACCAGCTTGACGCTGGAGCCAGGCCCCGGTACGTCGCCCAGCCGGTGGACCGTGGCCGCCATGGCACCAAGCGGTGCCTCGGCCAGGGCGAAGGCCTCGGCACTCCCGGAGGCCATCACCGACAGCTCTCCGCTGGCCGCCTTGGCCGCCCCGCCGCTGATCGGGGCGTCGAGCATCATCAGCCCAGCCTCTGCCAGTCGGCGTCCCAGGGATTCGGCGAAACTCGGCGCCACGGTGGCGCACTGGATCACCAGGCTGCCCGACGCAAGCGTCGCCGCCAGGCCATCTTCTCCAAACAGCACCGCCTCGACCTGATCGGCGTTGACGACCACCAGCAGCACCACGTCACAGCGCGGCGCCAGCTCGCGGGCCGATGCCACCGCCTCGCCACCGGCTTCCTCGAAGGCCTGACGGGAGGCGCTGGAAACGTCGCAACCGATCACCTCAAGGCCGCCACGCAGAAGGCTTCGGGCGATACCCATGCCCATGGCGCCAAGTCCCACCACGCCACAGACAGGGGATCCGGCGGATGTCGTGGATGATTCGCTCATGCTGCTCTCCGGTAACGAGGCCGTCAGGGCCGACAAACAAGAGTATGGCCTGCTTCGACTTCATCTGCGGAAGGAGCAGGGAGGCGGTATCTGTCCCCGGCACATCGAAGGCCAGCGACCAATACCGATAACAGGACGACAGGAAATCCGGTCGGCGATGATGGGTGAAGATCAGCGCTGCTGCCCTGTAAAATGTTAGCGCTAACATTTTTAGTCCAGAGTCCCTTGCTGCACAAGCAGCAAAGCGATAGACATCGACCAATGTCTAACTACCGCAGGGGTCCCGGTGTCGGGACCATGGGTGCCCCAAGGCGCTCGACGCCTGGCCCAATGCTCGACGCCTGGCATCAGCCGCTCGAAGCCGAGGGGCTGGGCCATGTCCCCACTGACCTGCGACGCAGGGACAGCCTGGGAACGAGCGAGCCAGCGCGCCCCATTCGGCATACCATGGAAGGCAGGCGTCCCTCTGATGCCATCGATCAAGGAGAGTCCGATGAACGAGACCCAGGGCGGTGATCGCCGCCGCCGCAAGGGCCTGGACAACCCGACGCTAGACGACGTCGCCCGTGAGGCTGGAGTTTCCTCGATCACCGTGTCCCGAGCGATTCACCGCCCGGACAGCGTACGCGAGACCACCCGCAACAAGGTGGAAGCGGCGATCGCCAAGGTTGGCTACGTGCCTAACATGGTGGCTGGTAGCCTGGCCTCGGCCAGCTCGCGCTTCATCCCGGTGATCGTGCCGTCGCTGTCCAATGTGGTGTTTGTCGAGGTCATCCAGGGGCTGCAGGCACAGTTCGACCAGCACGGCTACCAGATGCTGCTGGGCAACACCGACTACAGCATGCAGCGCGAAGAAGAGCTGATCCGCACCTTTCTCGGCTGGTCCCCCACCGCCCTGGTGACCACCGGCCTGCGCCACCAGCCGGGGCTAAGCGCGCTGCTGGAACGTTTTCCTCGACCGCTGGTGGAAATCATGGAACTGGGCCCGGCGCTGGACATGAACGTCGGCATGGACCACGAAAAGGCAGGCGCCGCCATGGCCGATCATCTGATCGCTCGGGGCTACCGTCATATCGTCTTCGCCGGCACCCGGCTCGAGTCCAACTATCGCGCCGCCCAGCGCTACGCCGGCCACCGCACCAGGCTCGAGAAGGCCGGACTTGCGGCCCCGCTGATGGAGTGGCACCAGGACAGCCACTTCGACCTTGGCGCCACGGCGCTGGAC
Organism: Halomonas sp. OfavH-34-E; assembly: GCF_024124525.1. NCBI lineage: Bacteria > Pseudomonadati > Pseudomonadota > Gammaproteobacteria > Oceanospirillales > Halomonadaceae > Halomonas > Halomonas sp. OfavH-34-E. The sequence goes on from NZ_JAMXRY010000031.1 coordinate 2,973, forward strand.
GAGGTCCGTCGCCACCACCCGGGCGTCGAGGCGATCCACTTCGTCGACGATGTGATGGCCAGCGGCGCCCTGCTGGGCGCACAGCGCCAGGGCCTGCGAGTGCCCAACGACATCGCCATCGCCGGGTTTACCGGGCTGCCCTTCGGCCGCTCGCTGATGCCGCGTCTGACCACCATCTCCTCCCCCCGCGAGGCCATCGGCCGGCTCGCCGCCTCGCAGATCATCGACCGTCTGAAGGGCCGTGACCCCGAACGCCAGATCGACGTCGGCTTCGCCCTGCTGGAAGGTGAGAGCACCTGAGGACACCAGACCTGACCCACAACGAACAACGGGGAGTCACGATGACTCCCCGCTGGAACAAGACGCTGCCTGCCCGCACGGGCGACAGAGCCCGCGGCACTCGCCGCTACTGATCGAGCCGACCCTTGAGCTTGTCAAACTCCTTCTCCACCTCTTCTCTGGCCAGGCCAAACTTCTGCTGGATGATGCCGATCAGCTTTTCCTTGTTGCCTTCGGCCTGCTGAATCTCGTCGTCGGTGAGTTCTCCCCACTTTTCCTTGGCGGCACCGCTCAGTTCCTTCCACTTGCCTTCGATGGTGTGCTTGTCCATGGCATGATCTCCGGGTCAGTCGATCTCATAAAGGTAGATGGCATACTCCTGACGAAGGCTAGCCTGCGGCAAACCCAGCGGCTAGCCCACCCCACCACACACCTTCGTTTTTTATAAACAATTCAATCAGATAACTTCCGTAAAAGACTGTTTGAGCACAGTCCATCCTCCGACCGACCTTTTCACTTCACCCATCAATCAGCCGCCGCCGCATGATGGTGACCCGCTCACCCAGATAGTCGAGCTCTTCGAGTTCTTCCCATCCCAACCGGCGATACAGTGACTGCTGATCCGGCGTGTAGAGGTGAAGCCACTCGATGCCGTGGTCGCGGGCCTCCCGCTCCACCCGTCGTACCAGCGCGGAGGCGAGCCCCTGACCGCGTTGTTCGGGCGGCACGTAGACCGAGGCGAGCCACGGTGACAGTTCCCGGCGAATACTCATGTCATCCGGCGACAGGCTCGCCGTGCCCAGGGCCTGTCCCTCCTTCATCGCCACGAACACCGAGGGCACCCCGGCCGGACCGCACATCTGAGCCACCGCCTGGCGCCAGCCGTCGATGTCGGCCTCCGGATGCAGGTGCCCCCAGGCGTCAAAGGTCCAGTCGGCGACCTGGTCAAGCTGTTGCGAAGCGGCGCTCAAGCGCTCGATGGTGATCCCGTTCATCTGTCGATTTTCGTCCATTGCTGTCCACTTCCGTCTATTGCCGTTCACTTGTGAGCGTTATTGTCCCTGCCGACACTTTTCGACGGCGCCTGCCGATCGTGGCCTCGCCCAGGCTGACGCCGCAAGGATCAAGGCAACCGGCGCTGCCCGAAGCGCGCCAGCTGCATTTCGCCAAGCCGGCTCAGAGTGCGCCGGAAGGCAAACGCCAGATAGCCATCGGGATAAAGCTCCTCCATCGCCACCGACGCCTCGATCACCAGCGGTACCCGGCGGTCGTAGCATTCGTCGACCAGGGCAATAAAGCGACGCACGCTGTCGTCCCTGGCCCCCAGCGGCGGCAGTACGCGATCACCGGCGGCCACCCGCTCACTGGCGTCTTCTGTGCCACGAGCGATGGGACGCGGGGCGCCCGGTTGCCGATCCGGCGCGGCTCTGCCGTCGCTGTCATCCTCATCAGGCCTGGAAGCCAGGCACGGCACCTCCCCCAGCAACAGCGTATCGAAGCGATCACATAGCGCGATAAAGTCGAGCGCCGCCAGCGGCGCCTCGCACAGGGCCGCGAAGTCGCACCAGAGTACCTGGCCTTCGAGGCCTCTGGCCTCCAGCTTGCGGCCACCAAGCGCCAGTGTTCGGGGCGTCGCCGCCCTGCCGCTCAGCCGAACAAACTGCTCGGACAGAATGCCGGGGTCGCCGGCCCTACGCACAAAATAGCGCTGGTGAACGTCGCCGGGATGGCGGCGATGATCCTGACCGCCATCCAGTTCGAGCACCTGAAGATGGGCCTGCATGGCGGCGATGGCCGGCAGGAAACGCTCGCGATTGAAGCCATCGCGATAGAGCTCGGCCGGCGGCTGGTTCGAGGTAGCCACCAGCGTCAGGCGTCTGGCGAACAGGTGCTGCATCAGCCCGCCCAGCAGCATGGCGTCGGCGATGTCCTCGACGAACACCTCATCGAGACACAGCACCCCGACCTCGGCGGAAAGCTCCTCAGCGAGCCTTGCCAGCGGGTCGGGCTGTCCGCGCCAGTAAAACTGACGCTGGTGCACCCAGCGCATGAAGTGATGAAAGTGCCAACGACGCACCGTCACCGGACTGCATTCGACGAACAGATCCATCAGCCAGGTCTTGCCACGACCCACCGGCCCCCAGAGGTACAGGCCCCGGCTCGTCACGCCGCCAGCGAGCTCCTGCTGCAAGGCGTCCAGCGCCTCGACCGCCCGGGCCTGGGCGGCATCGGCAACCAGATGTCCCTCCTCCAGCAGCGCCTGATAGCGCAGCGACAACGGCTGACATCGAGACTGGTTCAACGGCCCATGGAGCGGCCGATCCAGCCGTTGACTGCCAAGCGATGGCGCCTCTCGGTCCGGCCCAGGATGCGGTTGCAGGCCTTCACCGCTTGCTTCATCGATCCCGCCGCCGATCCTGTCACCGGTCCCTTCGCCCTCTTTGTAGCCGTCACTCATCGATAGATCCCTGGCTGGTGGTATCGACCCGTGTGCCCCCATTGCCGCCGGCACAGGTCCCTCGGAAGAGCATGTCTCCACCGTGGGCAAACGCCAGGCGCTGCACTATAGTGGCCCGTCTGCATATTCCCGATCGCTAAGGTTGCCTCTTTCATGCCCTCAGCCGCTCGTCTCTTGAGCTCCCGACCCCGCCGTCAGCGCCGGGTCTGCCTGCTGGCGGTGCTGGCCATGCTGATGCTCTTCGTGGGCCCACTGATCAGCCAGGTCCAGCGCCTGGCGATGGAGGACGAGGCCGGTCGACAACACCACCATGGACATGGTCACCACCAAGGCCTGGCTCAAGGCACCGGACAAGGCCATGCCCAGCATGATCCCACGCCGAGCGCCGCGGAAGTAGAGGGGCACGGCACGTTTGAGCCTTCCGCCGAGGGGGCGGTCGGCAAGGTCGAGGGGCACAGCACGTCCGAGTCTCCCGAAAAGGTGACGATCGGTGACGCCGGGCATCATCACCTGGCCGCCTGTGGCTACTGCGTACTGTTTGCCCAGGTGCCGTGGCTGGCCCTGCTGTTGCTGGTATTGGTTAGCCTGGCGCCGCGGGCCCCGCCGGCACGTTGTGCTGCAGGCATTCCCCCCGTTGTCAGCGGACGCTTCCAGCGTCCGACTCCCCGCGCCCCTCCCGCGTCATTGTCGTGATCCATCGAGGCCACCGCCTCCAGAGCCACCGAACGGCATCGCCGTCGGCAACTCCGCCTTCAAGAGAATGACCATGACGACGCACGCGAAACCTGTTGCGCCGGCGCTGAAGACGCTGGTGATACGACTGCACTTCTATATCGGCCTGCTGGTCGGCCCCTTCATCTTCTTCGCCGCCCTCACCGGCACGCTCTATGCGCTGACCCCGGCACTGGAGCAGGCACTGTACCGGGACGCGCTGACCACCGGCTCGGACAGCGCTTCCGCGACCTTGGCCCGGCCATTGTCACGCCAGATTGCAGCGGCCCAGGACTATCTCGATGATTCCGCCCTGCCCAGCGCCGTGCGCCCGGCCCCCGAACCCGGCGCCACCACCCGGGTGATGTTCGCAGACCCAAGCCTTGATGCCGGCGAACACCGGGCCATCTTTGTCGACCCGCAAAGCCTCGAAATCCGTGGCGACATGACTGTCTACGGTACCAGTGGGGTACTGCCGCTACGCCGGATCATCGACCAGATCCACCGCAGCCTGATGCAGGGCGATCCCGGCCGCCTCTACAGCGAGTTGGCCGCTTCCTGGATGTGGCTCGCCGCCCTCGGCGGACTGGCCATCTGGGCGGTCACCCCCTCGCCCCGAGTGCAGCCCGGCAAGCAGACCCGCACCGCCCGTCGCTTGCGCACCCGCCGACGCCACAGTCTGTTGGGGCTGTTCCTGCTGGTCGGCCTGCTGGCCCTGTCGGCCACCGGCATGACCTGGTCGAAGTACGCCGGCGACAACTTCTTCACCATGCTCAAGGCCGCAGGCTGGGGGACGCCTCGGGTGTCCCAGTCGCTTCAGGCCCACGACGTCGCCTACGACGCACACGCCGACCACGCCATGCCCGGCGCTCACCCGACCGTATCGGGGTCGCTTGAGGCCTTCGACGCGGTCGAACGCCAGGCCCGTGAGGCAGGCCTCGACGCCGGCAAGATCGAGTTGCTGGTGCCCGGCGACAATCAGGCCTGGAAGGTGCGCGAGATCGACCGTAGCTGGCCGTCCCAGGTGGACGAGGTGGCGATCCATCCGCAAAGCTTCCAGGTGCTGGATCAGGTGAGCTTCAACGACTACCCGCCTGCGGCCAAGCTCACCCGCTGGGGCATCGACGGCCATATGGGCATCCTCTTCGGCCTGCCCAACCAACTGCTGCTGGCCGCCCTCGGCATCGGCATCATGACCATGGTCGGCTGGGGCTACGCCATGTGGTGGCGCCGCCGTGCCCTGACCCGCGACAGCCAGACGCTGTGGCGGGCCCTGCTGGAATTGCCGCTGTCGGTGCTGGCGCTCATTTCGCTGGTGGCGCTGCTGCTGGGACTGGCGATGCCGGTAATGGGGGTAAGCCTGGTGATATTCCTGACGGTGGACGCCCTGCGTGCCCTGGTCGCGGCCCGCCGACGCGCTACCGGCTAGGCCCCACATCAGCAAAGACAGGAAAGGGCCATCGGCAAAGCCAGGAAAAGGCCATCCACCACACAAGAAGGGCGACCCACGGGTCGCCCTTCTTGCTTGATGCCAGGAGCACGCTCCGCCCCTGTCTACCTGTCCGCGATCAGTGGCCCTTGCCCCGAAGCCGCTGGACGCCGGTCCAGACGGCCACCAGGGCAGCACCCACGGCCAGGCCGAAAAGGCCGTTACCCAGCATTGGCACCAGCCCGTGCATGATGGCGTCGAGGCCGGGAAGGGCTACCTCGGTCTCGGCCAGCCCCTCGATCCAGTGCCCGACCACCGGGATGCCGTGGGCAAGAATGCCGCCGCCGACCAGGAACATCGCCAATGTGCCGAAGATCGACAACCCCTTCATCAACAGCGGTGCGCCCTTGAGCAGTCCTCGTCCCAGGGCCTGTGCCAGGCCGCCGTCCTTCTGCGTCAGGTAGAGCCCCAGGTCGTCGAGCTTGACCAGTCCCGCCACCAGGCCGTAGACACCCACGGTGATCAGCAGGCCGATCGCCACCAGCACCGCGATCTGCTGGCTCAGGGGGGCGGCGCTGACGGTGCCCAACGCGATGACGATGATCTCCGCCGAGAGAATGAAGTCGGTACGGATGGCGCCCTTGATCTTGTCGCGTTCAAAGGCCTTCATGTCGGTTTCGCCGTCGGCCAGCGCCGCCAGTCGCGCCTGGCGCTCCTGCTCGGCGTCTTCCTTGTGCAGGAACTTGTGGGCCAGCTTTTCCGCGCCCTCGAAGCACAGAAAGGCCCCGCCAAGCATCAGCAGTACCGTCACCAGCCAGGGCACGAAGGCGCTGATCAACAGCGCGCCGGGAATCAGGAAACACTTGTTGAACAGCGACCCCTTGGCCACCGCCCACACCACCGGCAGCTCGCGATCCGCCGCCACGCCGGTGACCTGCTGGGCATTGAGCGCCAGATCGTCGCCGAGAACACCGGCGGTCTTCTTGGCCGCCACCTTGGTCATCACCGAGACATCGTCGAGCAGGGTGGCGATGTCGTCGATCAGAGTTAACAGGCTACTTCCAGCCACAGGGCATCCCTCCTTGGCCTGGGAAAACTTGGGTAGACTCAGCATAACCGCTCGGCCCCTTCGCCGCCGCAGCAATTGCCCCGGAGGTCTATGCCATGTCGCAAGCATCCACTGGAAAGCCGGCAGCATCAAAGGCCCATCCAGACTTGCCCGATGCCAGGCCGCAGCCGGCTTCAGATCCCGCTGCTGACGATCTGACAGCCGACAAGCTGACGCCCGACGACCTGGCGCTCTTGCTCGAAGCTGTGCCCGAGGGCTACAGCGAGGTGCACTACCGGGGACGCCGCTACGCCATGACCCGACGCACCTTCAACCGAGGGCGCTCGCTCAAGGTGTTCGCGCGGGAGTTGGGCGGCAACGATATGGTCAGTCTCAATGGCTACCTGACCGCTCGTGGGTGGCAGCTGAAGCCCTGCGAAATGAGCGAGCACAAGGTGCTCGACTTCCTTGTGCATTGCAAAACCGGCTGACTGGCTGGCTGGGTCGTCCCGGGATTCGATTCCCGCCGCCGCTCTCTCTCCAGGCTCGCCGCCACCCTCTCTCCAGGCTCGCCGCCACCCTCTCTCCCAAGAGTCGCTCCCCCTCTCCCTTACGAGGTGTCGCTCTCTCGCCGCTTTCGGCAAAAAATATCCTTTTGTTGACCTAGATCACTGCGATAACGCCCGGTTCGCACCGAAGTATGCTGAGATAATCAAAGAATACTTTACTCCGCTCCCATGGGACGTCTCATGCCTGTCGTCATGCTCGTTGTTGGAACCCGTCCCGAGGCGATCAAGATGGCCCCGGTCGCCCAGGCCATACAGGCATGCCCGGCACTGTCACTGCATCTGTGTGCCAGCGGCCAGCACGACGAGATGCTGTTCCAGGCACTGTCGCTGTTCGACCTCACGCCGGACAGCAATCTGGCGGTGATGAGACCAGCGCAGACCCTCAACGGTCTGATGCAGGCCATGATCCAGGCACTCGACCAGGACATGTCACGGGTGGCCCCCGACCTGGTGATGGTCCATGGTGATACCGCTACCTGCTTTGCCGCGAGCCTCGCGGCCTTCCACCGGCGGGTCCCGGTGGCTCACGTGGAAGCCGGGCTGCGCACCGGCAATATCGCGTCGCCCTGGCCGGAGGAGGCGTACCGCAGCATGGTGGCGCGTATCGCCCAGCGCCACTACGCCCCCACCGCGTCGGCGCGTCACAATCTGCTGCGTGAGCAGGTGGCGCCGGACTCCATCCTGGTGACCGGCAATACCGTCATCGACGCCCTGGCCTGGATGAAAGACCGCCTTGACCGCCAAGGCTATCGCCCGGCAGCCCCCTCACCGCTTGCCGCGCTGCGCGACGACGCCAGGCTGGTGCTGATCACCGGCCACCGCAGGGAAAACCACGGCGATGGCATCCGTACCATCTGCACCGCCATCGCCGCACTCGCCGCTCGCTACCCGGACGTCGACCTGGTCTACCCGGTCCATCTCAACCCGGCGATCAAGGACGTCGTCGAACACGCCCTGGCGGGCATCCCCAACGTGCTGCTGGTACCCCCCCAGGACTACCGTGACTTCGTCTGGCTGATGGGCCGCGCCTGTCTGATCCTCACCGATTCCGGCGGCATCCAGGAGGAGGCTCCCGCCCTCGGTGTGCCGGTGCTGGTGATGCGCGAGCACACCGAGCGCAGCGATGCCCTGAACGCCGGTACCGTCATCCTCACCGGCAGTGACAGCGATGCCATCGTGGCCGCCTCGGCGCGCCTGCTCGACGATGAAAAGGCGCGCCGGCGCATGGCCGCGATCCCCAATCCCTACGGTAGCGGCGACGCCGCCAGGCAGATCATCGCAGACCTCAACGATTGGCTTGTCCGCGCCGTCGAGACACTCGAGGCCGGCGATGCCTGAGTTATCCCCCGAGCTGTCACTGTGGCTGGTCGACGCCACCATCCATGTGCTGTACGCCCTGAAGTACGTCGCCATAACGCTGTGCCTGCTGATGCTGGCCATGGGCATCGATGATCTGTTTCTCGATCTGATCTACTGGACCCGGCGTAGCTGGCGCTACTGGTCGATCTATCGCTATAACCCCAGGGCCAACGAGGAGCGCCTGTATCAGGCCCGGGAGAAACCGCTGGCGGTCATGGTGCCGGCCTGGCAGGAAGTCGGCGTGGTCGGCCAGATGGCCCAGCTGATGGCCAGCACCATGGACTACGAGAACTATCAGATCTTCGTCGGCACCTACCCTAACGACCCCGAGACCCAGGCCGAGGTAGATGCGGTCTGCCAGAGCTTCAGCAACGTGCACAAGGTGGTCACGGTACGCCCCGGCCCGACCAGCAAGGCCGACTGCCTGAACAACATCATCGAGGCCATCGCGCGCTTCGAGAAGGCCGCCGGGATCGAGTTTGCCGGCTGCATCCTGCATGACGCCGAAGACGTCATTTCGCCGATGGAGCTTAGGCTTTACAACTATCTGCTGCCGGACAAGGACCTGATCCAGGTCCCGGTCTACCCCTTCCGTCCACGCTGGTATCAGCTCTCCGGCGGCCACTACATCGACGAGTTCTCCGAGTACCACGGCAAGGACGTGATGATTCGCGAGGCCATGTGTGGCCAGGTGCCCAGCGCCGGGGTCGGCACCTGCTTCAGTCGTCGTGCGCTGGCCCACTTGAGAGAGCTCAATGACGGCATCACCTTCGACATCTGGAGTTTGACCGAAGACTACGATATCGGCTTTCGCCTGCACGAAAGCGGCCTGTCCTGTGTCTTCGTGCGCTACAGCGTCGAGCGCGACGAGCTGTCGCCTCGGCGCGAACAGGCCCACGGCCTGTCGATTCGTGACAGCAAGGTGATCTGTGTGCGCGAGCACTTCCCCACGGCGCTGGGCGCGGTGGTCCGGCAGAAGTCCCGCTGGATTACCGGTATCGTCTTCCAGGGTTATCAGCATCTGGGCTGGAGCCGCACCAACTGGCGTCTCAACTACTTTCTGTGGCGCGACCGTCGTGGCCTGGTGGCCTACCCCCTGGCGCTGGTCGCCACCCTGCTGATGCTGATCTTGGCAGGGCTTTGGCTGTACGCCGTGCTGTCGCCACAGGCCTGGCACTTCCAGTCGATCCTCGGTGGCTGGCTGCTGGAGACCCTGCTCACCATCAATGGTCTGCTGCTGGTCAACAGGGCCTTCCAGCGCTTCTACTTCGTCAAGATCTACTACGGCTGGCGTCAGGGCCTGCTGTCCTTTCCACGCATGCTGTGGAGCAATCTGGTCAACTTTCTGGCCAACGTGCGGGCCTGGAAGCTGTTCTTCACCCGGGCGCGCCACCGCACCTTCGCCTGGGACAAGACCACCCACGACTTCCCCCAGCTCGACGACGCCGTGCAAGTCTCTCTCGAAGCCCTGTTGATCGAGGATGGCGTTGTCACCGCGAGCGATATCGAACGCATAGGTGTTGAGGTCGGAGCACGTCGGCTACCCAGAGAGCTGATTGCAAGAGACCTGGTGTCCGGGGCAACGCTGGCCAGACTTGAAGCCAGACGGCGGGGCATCGCCAGCGTCGAGATCCATCCGTTGGTGCTGTCGCCCGCGCTGATCGACGCCCTGCCCCGGCATGTCGCCCTGCGCTACGCCACGCTGCCCATCGGCGAGAGCGGCGACAGCCTGATCATCGCCACCGAGACCGCCTTGAGTCCGGTCGCCATCGGCGCCATTGGCCGGCGCATCAAGCGTCCTGTCGAGCAGCGTCTGGTCCCGCTCGGACGCGTCACCCTTGGCCTGCGCCACTGGTACCTGGGAGAGCTTGGCGACGTCGACCGGGACCGACTGCTTGAGCTGGATGCAGACGCCGACGCCGCACGCCTCGATGGTTACTGCGCTCACCAGTACCTGCTCGGAGAACTGTTGCTGGAGCAAGGGCTTATCACACCCGCCCTGTTCGGCCAGGCGATGATCGACTTCGATCCTGAACAGGGTCGTCTGGGCGACTTCCTTGTCGCGCGCGGGATGATCGAATCGAATGACCTGGAGCGAGCGCTCGCGCTCCAGGCGGACCACCGCCGACAGGCGGCCCGCAGTCTCGAGGATGTGGCGGTATGAAGGCCAGGGCGATGTCGCTGCTGATCGCCGTGTCGCTGGCTCAGCTGCTGACTCAGCCACCGGCCTTGGGGCTGAACCAGTTCGAGGAGTTTCACAGCTACCCTTATCTCGACAAGGCCTACCGGGCAGCAGAACAGCGCGACTGGGCGCAAGTCCAGCAGCTGATGGAGCACCTGATCAGCCAGGTGCCCGAGAACGTCGAGGCCTATCGCCTGCTGGCCCAGGCACTGGCGAAGCAGGGCAATCTGGATGGCGCCATGGCGGCGCTGGGGGCGCTGGACGCCAACGTGGCGGCGGTCCAGATCAATGCCCTGCGCCAGGCCTGGATCGCCGACGGCCACGCCAGCGAGGGCGAGTTGACGCTATGGCTCAGCGAAACGTCGGGCAGCGCCCGGGAGGCCCTGTGGAGCGCCCAGGCCAACTATTTGCGCGCAACCCGCGGCGCCCGGGCAGCACTGGAATGGCTTGCTACGGTGCCCGCCCGGCAGGACGCCCTGGCACGGGACCGCTACCGTGCCGCCCTGGCCGAGCAGATCCAGGACTGGAACGGCGTGATCGATGCGCTGGTGCCCCACGCCATGGAAGATACGCTGAACGACGACGACTGGCGACGCCTGTCGATCGCCATGATTCAGACCGATGATGCACGCGGCATCAATGCCTTGATCGCCAGGCTTCCCGAGGGCGACGTCCGCCATTTCGTGCTGCGCGCAGGCGCCGATCGCGCCATCGCCCTGGGCTACTCCGGGATCGCCCAGCGCTGGCTGGCCACCCTGGAGCAGTCGGATCAGCTGGACGCCAGCGACACCCGCAAGCTGCTGCAGACCTCGCTGGCAGTGGGCGACACCGACAGGGTCCGCCAGATGGCCAGCCGCCAGGACATGGATTGCCTGACGCTGGTGAGCTGGCTCAGCGATCATGGCGACCCCGAGGCCTTGAGCACCTTCACCGAGTGCGACGCAAAGGAAGATCCGCAAAGCTGGCTGATACTCGCCGATCGTCTCGATGCCCTCGAACTGCTGGAAACTACGGAACTGCCGGAGGCCTGGCACCAGCGACGCGATCGGGTGCTGCTGGATCGCTATCGCGCCGACGGGCTGGATGACAAGGCGCTGCGCCTGCTGACACGTCAGCCACAGACGCCGGCGATCCTGCGCGAGCGCGCCGAGTTGACCCAGCGGCTGGGACGCCCCGAGGCCGCCGAGCTATGGCAGCAGCACTATCATCTGACCGGCGATTCCGGCTCGCTTGAGCAGGCAAGCTATCTGTATCTGGCATCACAGCGGCCCCAGGCGGCCCGGCGACTGCTGGAGCAAGCCTTCAAGCTTGCCCCCGAGCGGCTATCGGCGACCTCACTGGCGCGACTGGCCCAGCTTTACGCCGACGACAATGCCGGCGTCACCGATTCAACGCTGGAAGCGCTGGTACGCCAGCCCCGACTGGCCGATACCGAGCGCAACAACCTGCTCGAGCAGCTTGCGCGCCACGATCGTTGCCCTGTCGTTCGCAGCGTGGCCGACGCCAGCACGCCACCCTGGGCGGCCCTCGGGATCTGCTCGCAAGACAGGCCCGCCCAGGCCGCCGCCTATCTTCAGAGGGCGCTGACACAGCTCACCCCGCGCCAGCCAGAAGCTGGCGCGGTGACGGCTGCAATGACGCAGCCAGAGATCCAGGCCCGCAAACGCCTGGCGTTCGCGCTGTTTGCCGCCGGCGACCCCGACGCCGCCTGGCGTCAGTGGCGAGCGTTCGAACGCGACGGCGCCAGCGACGGCAAACTCGACCAGACAGACCGCCTGGCCGGCGCGCGCAGTGCCCTGGCAAGTGGCGACACCGAGGGCGCCTGGCGCTGGTGGCCCGAGGATAGCGATAGTCCTGAGGCGAGGCTGCTCGGCGCACGCATCGCCTTGGCCCGCCACGACGACGCCGGCGCCGTGGCACTGGCCAGAGGCGCAGTGGCAGCTGCCGGCGGAAAGCCCAAGACCGACGCCGCCATCCTGGAAGGCGCGAGCCAAGTGGCCCGCCAGGCCGGAGACCCGACCCTCGCACGCCGCTGGCTGACCGAGGCCCAGGCGGCCTCGCCGGGCTCGCCAAGGCTTGCCCGGGAGCTGGGACTGACGCTCGCTGCAACGGAGGAAGCAGGTGCTCGGTCAGAGGCCATTGCGCTGCTGGAGCGCGCCCGTCCGGCCTATCCAGAGGACTACGTCAGCGCCGCCACCCTGGGAAACCTCTACAGCACCATTGGCGACAACGCCCGCTCCATGACGCGCATCGAGGACGCTATCGACCTGCAGCCCTTCGACCTGGCGGTGGGCGAGGACAGCCTCGAGGCCATGGCCGAGCGCCGCTACCGGCTGCGAAGGGCCCACGAGACGCTGACGCGGCGCGACCGGATCACGCTGACCAGCAGTTGGTCGCCAACCAGCCCGACGCCGGGGATACGCAGTGACCCATCGAACCACGATAACGACGACGATAGCGGCCACGATATCAACACCCAGGTGGTTCAATGGGACCACGCGCTTGGCCACGACCCGATCCACCAGGGACGGGAGCTGGCCGGCTACATGAGAGCCATCATCGGCGGCGATGATCGTGATGATTACGGGCGAGGACGCTCCCTGGGTCTGGGACTGCGGGCCAAGCCGTTGGCCCGTCACAACCTGAACCTGTACGCCGAGATATTCGCCGAGTCCCAGAAAAACGATGGCGAGCACACCGACTACAATCTGCTGCTGAGGGCCACCGGCTCCTTTCTGGATCAGGGCGATTACAGCAGCGAATGGCGCGCGAGCCAGGATCAGTGGAACGAGCGCTCGCTCTATCTCGACGCCGCCTGGTGGACCCAACGTGGCGATGTACAGCTGTTCGGCCGCTACCGCCAGGGCCGCACCTTCAAGCTGCCGACCCGTTCGGCCCAGACGCTGATGCCCTACGCCAGTCTCCAGGCCACCAGCCACGACACCACCAGCTGGGACAAAGATGTACGACTCGCCGCCGGACTGCGCTGGGAGCGGTGGTACGACGAGGATCACTACAACGCCTTTCGCCGCAAGCTGAGCGTCTCCACCGAGTACCAGCAATCCCTGGGGGGCAACCTCTACCAGGAACGCGACGGCTGGATGATCCATCTGGAGCTGAGCCTGTGATGAACTCAAGCATTCTTGTGGCCGGACACCTCAAAGGCACCGCGGTGCCAGTCCCATTCGCTGGCATTGTCGCGCCACTGACCCTGACTCTGGTCCTTGCCATGCCCGTGGGGACGGTCGCTGCCGCCGACGACAGCCCCCTGACAAGAGCCGCCGAGAACTACCGCAGCGAAACCCTGTTCTACCAGCCTCAGAATCGCGATGCGACGCTCAGCCGACAGCAGTGGCAGACGCTGTGGCGGCGTACCCGCGAGAACGGCGTCCACACCTTGATCGTGCAGTGGACCCAGTACGGCGAAGAGACCTTCGGCGGCGCCGATGGCTGGCTGTCCAGCGCCCTGGTCGACGCTGAACGCCAGGGACTCGATCTGATTCTCGGTCTTTATCAGGACCCCGAATACTACGAAACCCTCCCCGACAACGCCCGCTTCCGTCACTACTGGTACCAGCAGTTGGCCAAGGCGCATGCGCGACAGCAGCAGATCCAGCGCCAATGGCCACTGACGCCGGTGGGCTGGTACCTGCCGGAAGAACTCGATGACTGGCTGTTTCGTGAACCCGGCGTACGCCAGGAACTGACGCGCCAGTTGGCCAGCGCCAGCCAACAACTGACGGGCCCGCTGCACCTGAGCATGTTCAGCGGAGGCTTCGTGACGCCAGGGGTCTACGCGGCCTGGGCCGAGGACATCACCGAAAGCGGCTGGCAGGTGTGGTGGCAGGACGACGAAGGCGCCCGCAACCTGGATCCGCCCATGCGCCAGGCCTACCGCGACGCCCTGAGCTGTCGCATCGGCGTCGTCCGCGAAGCCTTCGCCCGCACCAGCGCGACCGAATCCGACTTCCAGGCAAGCCCGGCGACCCCACGCCAACGCGGCAACGACTGCCATCCGGACGCGGTCTTTTCGCTGCGCTACATGCCCTGGGCAGAAGCGCTGCACCAAGGCCCATCTGGCGCTCTCGCTCAATAAAAAACCCCACCGGGGAGGGTGGGGTCGAATCGACAAACAGCAACCAGGATACGCGTGCTCATTTGAGCCCATCGCGGCTCAGTTGCCAGCTCCCTGGAAGGGGTACACAGGGCCCAGCGCGAGGAGGGACGTCAGCTCGTCCAGCGCCGCCAATGTCTCCTCGGCGAGCCTGGGATCGGCCAGGTCTTCCGGTGCCAGACGTTCGCGGTAGTGACGCTCGACCCAGGCGACCAGGTCGGCGTAGAGGGCGTCGTCGAGCAGCACCCGGCCGGACAGCGCCTCGCGCTCGGCCTGGCTCAGCACCACCCTGAGCCTCAGGCAGGCCGGACCACCTCCGTTGCGCATGCTCTGCTTGACGTCCTTGACCACCACCTCGCCGATCGGGTTGTTGCCGGCCAGCAGGTGATCCTGGATGCACCGCCACACCGCCTCACGCTCCTGACACTCCCCCGGCACCACCAGGGTCATGCTGCCGTCGTCATTGGACAGAAGCTGGGAGTTGAACAGGTAGGAGGCCACCGCATCCTCGAGGCTGACCGCCTCAAGCGGCACCCGCACCGGAATCAGCGGCGTCGACATCTTCTCGCGCAGCGCATCGAGGGTGGCCTCTTCGTCTCGGAAGGCCAGCTCGTGGTAGAGCAGCACCGGGCCGTTGCCCACGGCGATGACGTCGTTGTGGAAGACCCCTGCGTCGATGGCATCCGGGTGCTGCTGGGCGTAGACCACTTGATGCTCAGCGAGCCCATGCTGGCGGGCGATGGCCTGGCTGGCCTCCAGGGTCTGGCGGGCCGGAAAGCGATGCGGCTCGACGCCGTCACCACCGAAGGCCTGACGCCCGTAGACGAACAGGTGCACCCCTGGCTCGCCGTGCTCGCCGCATAGCCGGGTGTGGTTGGCCGCGCCTTCATCGGAGAACGCCGGCGTCGCCGGCAGCACCGGGTGATGGGCGAAGTGAGCGGGATCGGCGAAGATCGCCGCCAGCACCCGACCGGTGGTCTCCGGCTCCAGAAAGCGGTGGAAGCTCGACTGCAGGTTGGCCGGGGTGAAGTGCACTCGACCGTCAGCGGCATCCAGGCTCGGCGTTACGGTGCCGGCGTTGGCCGTCCACATGCTGGAAGCGGAGCACACCGCGCGCAGCAGTTGCGGCGCCTGGCTGGCGGCCTGGGCCAGCACCTGACCGTTGTCGCCGGCAAAGCCCAGCGAGCGCAGCGCCCCCAGGTCAGGGCGCTGCTGCGGCGGCAGCACGCCCTGCACGTAGCCCGCGTCCTTCAGCGCCTTCATCTTGGCCAGGCCCTGCAGCGCCGCCTCGCGGGGGTTGGACACCAGGCCACCGTGGGACATCGACGCCACGTTGCCGTGGGCCAGCCCCGAGTAGTTGTGGGTCGGCCCCACCAGGCCGTCGAAGTTGACCTCGACCACGTCCCGCTGGCTCATATCGCTCACAGGCTCACCCCCGGCGGCAGCTTTTCAGGCAGATTCAGGGCTTCGCTCTCCACCGAGGCGACCGGGTAGGCGCAGTAGTCAGCAGCGTAATACGCACTGGGGCGATGGTTGCCGCTGTCGCCGACGCCGCCGAAGGGCGCGTCGCCGGAGGCGCCGGTGGTCTGGCGGTTCCAGTTGACGATACCGGCGCGGATGCGCAGCAGGAAGTCGTCCCAATCGGCCCGCTCCCCACCGATCAGCCCGGCGGACAGGCCATAGCGGGTGTCATTGGCGAGTGCGATGGCGTCGTCCCAGCTCTGGTAGCGGTAGACCTTGAGCAGCGGCCCGAAGTGTTCCTCGTCCGGCACCTCGACCCCGGTCACGTCGACGAGTCCCGGTGTCAGCAGGCTGGTGCCCGGCTCGACCTGGCGCATGCGCGACAGCACCTTGCCACCGCGAGCCTCCAGGTCTGCCTGAGCGGCGAGCAGCCCTTCGGCCGCCTCGACGCTGACCAGACCACCGTAGAACGGCGCCTCCTCGGCAAAGGGCTCGGCCACGCGCAGGCGCTCGATGGCACCGCTCAGGGCGTCGATCAGGCGATCACCGGCCTCGCCCTCGGGCACGATCAGGCGGCGGGCGCAGGTGCAACGCTGGCCCCCGGACAGAAAGGCCGACTGCAGGATGGTCAGCACCGCGGCGTCCTCGTCCGGCACGTCCTTGACCACCAGCGGGTTGTTGCCGCCGAGCTCCAGCGCCAGCACCTTGCCCATCTGGCCGGCGAACTGCTTGTGCAGAAGGCCACCGACCTTGGCGCTGCCGGTGAACAGGAGGCCATCGATACCGGCATCGGCGGACAGCGCCTGGCCGACCTGTGCCGCGCCCTGGACCAGGTTGATGACGCCCGCCGGCAAGCCGGCCTCGAGCCAGCACTGCAGGGTCAGGTCGGCGGTCAGCGGGGTCTGCTCGCTGGGCTTGAACACCACGGTATTGCCGGCCAGCAGCGCCGGCACGATATGCCCGTTGGGCAGATGGCCGGGGAAGTTGTAGGGGCCGAATACCGCCATCACGCCATGGGGGCGATGGCGCAGTACCGCTCGGGCGTCGCCCAGGTCACGCTCGCGCTCGCCGGTACGTTCCTCGCGGGCACGGATGGACAGCGCCACCTTGCCGATCATGGCGCCGACCTCGGTGCGTGCTTCCCACAGCGGCTTGCCGGTCTCGTGGGCGATGCTGGCCGCCAGGTCCTCGCGGTGGCTTTCAAGCACGCCACGGAAGCGCTCGACCAGGGCTTCACGCTCGTCAAGCGAGGTCAATGCCCAGTCGGGAAAAGCCTTGCGTGCGCTGGCAACGGCCTGGGCGACCTGCTCGTCGCTGGCGGCCTTGCCCTGCCACAGCTCGGCGCCGGTGATCGGGTCGAGCTTGGTGAAGGCCTCGGCGTCGCCGGACATCCACTGTCCATCGATAAGCAATTGTTGTGTGGGTTGCATCACGCCTCCTCGTCGGAATTCAGCACGCGCAGGGTGTCGCCGGAGGCGACCTCCAGCCTGCGCGCCTCGTTGTCATTGAGCACCAGCACGCCGTCGGCGTCGGGACCGCGCCCGACCCAGGCGGCACGGAAGTCGGCCATGCGGGTGGTCGCCGCCAGCCACTGGGGCCGCTCGGCGCTGTCGGCGTTGGGGTCGACCTCGACACGCACGTGTCGCGACAAGCGCACGCCCTTGACGTCGTCGATGTAGGCCTCGACCGTGGGGCCGCCGTCGAAGATGTCGATATAGCCCTCCCAGCGCAGCCCCTGCTTCTTGAGCATGGCCAGGGCCGGGCGGGTGTGCTCATGGACCTGACCGATGCAGGCACGCGCCTGCTCCGAGAGAAACGGCGTATAGATCGGGAACTTGGGCATCAGCTCGCCGATAAAGCTCTTCTGGCCAAGGCCGGTCAGCCGATCCGCCTCGTTGAAGTCCATGGGGAAGAAGTTGGCCCCCAGGCAGTCCCAGAAGGCGCTGCGTCCGTTCTCGTCGAAGCGTCCGCGCATCTCCGCCAGCACCTTCTCGGGAAAACGATCGCGAAATTCGGCCATGAACAGCCAACGCATCATCGACAACAGCGCGCCGTTGCGCTGATGGCGGCGATCGGCACCCCGGAACTCCGGGCGCAGGAACAGCGAGGCGACCTCGGCGTCGCCGGTGTGATCCGAGCTCAGAAACAGCGTATCGACGGTGCGATGCAGGTCGAGCTGCTTGGACGAGTGCGCCAGGGTGCCCACGCGGTAGTGATAGAACGGCACTTCACGCCCGACCTGCCCCTCGATGGCGCAGCAGCCGGCCAGATGCCCGCTCTCCTCGTCTTCCAGCACGAAGAAGTAGAGACGCTGGTCCACCGGGGTCTGCTCGTTGAACGCGCTCGTCGCGGAGGCGATCTTGTCCGCCAGAAACTCGCGGTTGTCGGGAAGGGAGGTGAAGCCGACGCCGGTCTCCCGGGCCAGCGCCTGGAGTTCGTCCAGGTCCCCTTCCATGATCGGTCGCATGCGCATTACAGCTCTCCCTCATCGTAGCCCGGGTCGAGCCCGTCATCGCTCAGCCCCAGCGGTGCCGCCAGCACCGCACGTCCTTCTTCCACGCCCAGCAGTTCGGCGTGGGCCGGCGACAGCATCAGCTGGCCGGTGGGCGACAGCGCGTAGCGCGCCACCGTGCAGCAGAAGCCGTCCAGGCACTGGTTGGCGACCATCGCAGGCTCAGCATCGGGTAGAGCGTGCTCTGGGCGGATGCGTACCGGGTGCCAGGCGGCGCGACGGAAGGACTCGAGGCGCATGCGGTCACCCTTGATCACCGGGCCTGCGTCGAACAGGTCGACGTGGCGCGAGCGCAGGAAGCCCTCGGCCAGCATCTCCTCCAGCGCCGCCTCGTGGGCCGGGTGCTCGCGCCCGATGGCAGCGCGCGCCTGGGGCGTCAGCAGCGCCAGGTACAGCGGGAACTGCGGCATCACCTCGGCGATGAAGCTCTTCGAGCGCACGCCTGCGGTGTAGTTGATCTCGTGGTAGTCGCGCACGAAGAAGTGGCGACCGACACTGTTCCAGAACGGCGACTCGCCGTCGTCGTCCAGATACCCCGGGAAGGCCATCGCCAGCACCTCGGCGAAGCGCTCGGGGTACTGGGCGATGAACATCAGCCGGGCACGGCGCAGCAGGCTCTCGGCGCTGGTGCCCTTGTAGCGCGGATCCAGCGACAGCGCGCACAGCAGGCTGGCGTCCGAGACCTCATGGGACAGCGCCAGGGTCGGCACCTCACGGCGAACATTGAGCTGCTGCGAGGCGTGGATCAGGGTTTCCTGGCGATAGGTGTAATACGCCTCGGTGGCCCCGGCCAGGGCGCGGATGGTCGCCGTACCGACCACCTCACCCCGCTCGCGATCCTCGAGCACGAAGGTGTAGTGCTCGTCGCCGGGCACCTCGGCCTCACTGGCAAACGCCCGCTGGGAGCGCGCGATGCGCTCTTCCAGGCGATCACGGTGGGCCGGCAGGTTGGTCAAACGTGGCTGGGCGGAACCCGCCAGGCGCTCCAGCGCCGGCAGGTCACCTAGCCGCACAGGGCGAACGGCCAGCATCGGATGCCCTCCCGTCAGCTCATGTTGATCGGCACCTTTCACGACGCGCTGACCATCCGTGCGATGGCGCGTTCGAGACGCTCGAGTCCCTCGACGATGTCGGCCTCGGGAATCACCAGCGACGGCGCCATTCGCAGCACGTTGGGGCCGGCGATCAGCGCCATCAGACCTTCCTCGATGGCCAGCGGCAGGATGTCCTTGGCGCGACCTTCATACTCGGGGGCCATCTCGGCACCGATCAGCAGTCCCATGCCACGAATTTCCTTGAACACACCGTGCTTGCGGTTGATCGCTTCCAGGTGCTCGCGGAACAGGTCGTGACGCTTGGCGACGCCACCGAGCACTTCCGGCGTGTCGATATGACGAATCGCCGCCAATGCCACCGCCGAGGCCAGGGCGTTGCCGCCGTAGGTAGAACCGTGGGTGCCCAGCACCAGCACCGGGGCGACGCGATCGGTGGTCAACATGGCGCCCACCGGGAAACCACCGCCCAGGCTCTTGGCGCTGGTCAGGATGTCCGGGGTGATGCCGTAGTCCATGTAGGCGTACAGCGAGCCGGAGCGGCCCACGCCGGTCTGCACCTCGTCGAACACCAGCAGGGCGTCGTACTCGTCACACAGGTCACGCAGGCCCTGGAGGAACTCGGGCGTGGCCGGCACGATGCCGCCCTCGCCCTGCATCGGCTCGACCATGATGGCGCAGGTGTCGTCGCCGACCAGTTCGCGCACGCTGTCCAGATTGTTGAACTCGGCGTGGAGCACGCCTCCGGGCACCGGCCCGAAGCCCTGGGAGTACTTGGGCTGGCCACCCACGCTGACGGTGAACAGGGTGCGACCATGGAAGGACTGACGGAAGGAAATGATCTTGTCCTTGTGGGCCCCGTGCTTGTCATGGGCCCAGCGACGCGCCAGCTTCAGTGCGGCCTCGTTGGCCTCGCCACCGGAAGAGCACAGATAGACCTTGTCGGCGAAGGTACGCTCGGTCAGCTCCCGGGCCAGCTCCAGTGCCGGCTCGTTGGTGTAGACGTTGGACAGGTGCCACAGCTTGTCGGCCTGGGCCTTGAGGGCCTCGACCAGGACCGGGTGGCAGTGACCCAGCGAGTTCACCGCGATGCCGCCGGCGAAGTCGATGTACTCGCGGCCTTCCTGATCCCACAGACGGCTGCCTTCGCCGCGCACCGGGATGACCTTCTGAGGAGCGTAGTTGGGCACCATGTACTGGTCGAAGTCGGCACGGCTCGGGGTATGGCTCATCGGGGATCTCCGCTGTGGTTGGCGTTGCCCGTCGTCGGACGGGAGCGCGCAGTTTGCGCGCTACTGCAAAGCATGAAATGGATCGATGCTTCGAGTATAGGGACGCCCTCGCTCCACGGCTTTCAGCAATGGGACCCGCTTTTTCACAAAGCTCTGTCCTTGCGCCCTGCCCTTGCACCATCGTCATGACGCCTACCCAGGCTTCGTCTAGGCTGAAGACTCCCGCAGGACCTGACCCGATCACTACCACCTCCAGGGGCTCCGCCATGCTCAACACCACCGTCTGGAACCGCTGGCGCTATTCGCTTTATGCCCCCATCTACGACGCGGTGGCCCAGCGTACCTTTGCCAGGGCGCGGCGGCGCTCCCTGAATCAGGTGTGCTGGCAGTCGGGGATGAAGGTACTGCTGGTGGGGGCCGGCACCGGCCTGGACCTGCCGTGGCTACCGCGCGACCTGGAGATCCACGCCAGCGACCTGTGCCCGGCGATGGTCAAACGTCTCAAGGATCGCGCCTGTCGGCTTGGCATCGACGTCGAGGCCAGAACCATGGACGCCGAGCGGCTGGACTACGCCGACAACAGCTTCGATGTGGTGGTGATGCACCTGATCCTGGCGGTGATGCCGGATCCGGCAAAGGGGCTCGCCGAGACCCATCGCGTCCTCAAAGGCGACGGCCAGCTATGCATGATGGACAAGTTCCAGAGCGACGAGCGGCCCTCGGGACTGGCGCGCAGGGGGCTCAATCTGCTGACATCCGCCATCGCCACCGATATCACTCGCCAGGCCCGGCCATTGCTGGACCAGGCAGGGTTTGTCATCGAACAGGACACTCCGGTGATGATGGGCTCATTGTTTCGCGCGTTGATCGCCGCCAAGGCCGACCACGCCGAGCCTCGACCAGCGAAACCGCGACCAGAAGAACCTCAACCAGAAGAACCTCGACCAGCCGAATCTCGACCAGCAGAACCTGGGCCTACTGAACATCAGTCCGGCTGAGCCTGCGTCCACTGGCGATGCTGGCGGCGCCACTGGGCCGGCGTGTCGGCTTCAAAGCGCTTCCACAGCCGGCGCAACTGACGTTCGTCGCTCACCCCCACCCGCTCGGCGATGTCCGCGAGCGACAGCGAGGTCTCGCTCATCAACTGCATGGCCAGATGCAAGCGAATGCGAGATAGATACTCTGGCGCGCTCATGCCGGTCAGTTGCCCAAAGCGCCGCCTCAGGTGGCGTTCGCCCATGGCGGCCTCGCGGGCCATGCCAGCCAGGGTCCAGGGAGCGGCCGGGTCCGCCGCCAGACGATCCTGAAGTCGATGAATGCGCTGATCGACGTGATTCCTGCCGGTCAGCCACACCCCGAGTTGCGGCTCCCGACCGCTGCGTCGCAGATACAGCACCATATCCCGCGCCACCGTCAGCACGGTCTGTTGCCCTGCAATACGCGAGAGCCAATGCAGCATGGTATCGACCCCGGTGGAGATGCCGGCGCTGGTCAGGATGGGCCCATCCTCGGTGAAGATGCAGTCGTCCTGCACCCGAGCCCCGGGGGCCAGTTCCTTCAATTGTGCCAGCAGCTGGTGATGGGTGGTGCAGCGGCGCCCTTCCAGCAGGCCCGCCTGAGCCAGCAGCAGGGTACCCGAACATACCCCCATCACGGCGCTAGCCTGCTCCGCGACGTCCCTCAGCCAATCGACCGTACGTCGCTGGGCGTCAGGCTCCATGGCGGCGCGGTACTGCCCCGGAACAAGCAGCAGGTCGACCTGATGCAGGTCATCGGGCAAGGGCGATATCCCGGACAGTGCGAGCGGACCAAGCCAGTCGAGCTGTGCCTGGGGGCCGACATAGTCGATCTGAAAGGAGATCTCGGAGGCAGCACTGCGCAACACCTGCCAGGGACCGATCAGGTCCAGAGGCACCTGACCGGGGATCATCAGGATGGCGATACGCCAGACCCTGGTCTTGTCGCAACTGCCCTGCACCCAACCTCTCCTCATCATTGTCGTTGGCGTGGTGAATGCTCAGGATATGGTGACTACTGCGGTCGCACCCGTCATGGACCAGCTCAGGCCGCAGCGGCTTCCTCACGCAACGCCTGCACGTCCACGATACGCGCGAATCTGCCGTCCAGCACCAGTTCGGTACGCTCGCGGATGTCGCTGGCGCTGAAGGTTCGCGCTCCCCGCTGCATGGCAAAGGTCAGGGTCGCTTCACTGACGAAGTCCACGGCGTATCCCAGATCGGAGGCCACCCTGGTGGTGGTCTCGCAGCACTGCTCGGTGCGAATACCGCTGATCCATAGCCGAGACACCCCTCGACCGCGTAGCCAGCGGTCCAGCCCTGTATCGGTGAAGGCGTTGTGGGCGGTCTTGTAAAAGGTCACATCAGCGGGGTCTTCGAAGCCCTCCATAGCTCGGGTCAACCCATTGTCGGGATCAAATGCGCCCTGGCTTCCCGGCTCCGTATGGATGATTCGCACCATCAACATGCCTGCCTCGCGTGCCAGGTCGATCAAGGAGCGCTGAGCTTCCGGCCAATCACCGAGTCGAGTGGCATCCCAGTAGGGGCGCGCGAGAAACGAGGCCTGAACATCGATGACGAGAAGTGCTGTGGTCATGTCCAATCTCCAGCAAAGGGGGGAGATTGCAGACTAGTGCCCCGCAGCAGCGATGCGCAGTACAGGGCCGGCCCTGAAGGGGGCAGATTCGGACATGACGTTACTATCGAGGATTCCGTCCATCGGCACCAGCATAGGAATCGGTATCGGCTGCCCTGACCTTTCTCCCATCAATGGACGAGTGCTGGATACCAGCAGACCGCAGCAGCGTAGCCACGATTGAGCATGTCATGAACGCAGGGGCATTCGAACGCAGCATCCTTCAAACGCTAAAAAGGCCCACCTGAGTGAGCCTTTCACGTAGCGGTCGCGAAACGCGACAACACTGCTGCCGTCTTTGCTGACGACTTACATATTCGCTTCCTGGAACGCCGCGATGGTCTCGCGCAGCAGTTCCTTCAGCTCTGCAACCTCCTGCTCGAGGGCTGCAATCTTGGCCTGGCGCTCTGCGCTTTCGGCATTCTCCTGGATCCGCTGCATGTTTTTCTGCAAGGTATCGGAATCCATGGCGAAGGCTGAGCCGACGGCCATCATCGAGACCAGCGCTGCAGTTGCCAACATCTTGGTTTTCATGTCTCTCTCCTCGTTTTCGTCGAACATCCTTCGACCACTTGTCCTGACCGCCGCCCCTGGATGGCGCTGCCGGGTGGTGGCAGGAAGCGGTAATCAACCAACGTTAGTGAAAGCCAAGGTGCGTCACGGCCACCGACAGGTAGGCGCTTCGACGACCACTCCCGAGCTCTTCCGCCGGACATCCAATGTCACGCTTCAATCGCTCTGCAAGACCGCGTCCCTGCGGCCAGTGAGCCAATCCTTCGACTCAAGTCCTTGAGGCGCTCGGTCCATGAACGTCCACGTGTCGGCGAACAGGCATCGATATCCGTTCGAAAAACACTGTTCACAAATCGACAAGATCAATCTAAAGGGCACCATTTCAGCACGCAACCGACGCTTGCTCTGCATGACCAGACTTGCACAGTCCGAACATTGGTTTGACCACTAGCGCTTTTGGCTGGCGGCATCTACCCAGCGGAAACCGCCAGCGTATTGATGCCCAACGTCTTGTCACAACCAACCCAAAGAGCGCTTCAAACCCGCAAGGCAAGACGGCGTCCCTGCCGCTGTAGATAAGGGAGTCATCAAGATGAGCACGCCTTTTCTATCACCTTACCGACATTTCCCTTCACGCTTGCATGTCCTTTTGGCTAGTTCATGCGCTGCCAGGGCGATCCTCTCGGGTTGCAGAGCGAGCGCCCTTTACGTCAGCGTTCCAGCGTGTCTTTCTCCAGCTTGTGTTACTGGGACTCTTCCAGGCTCTCTACGGTCATTTGCAGCAGGTCCTTGAGCTCAGCCACTTCCTGCTCCAGGGCCTCGACCTTCTGCTCTTCAGAGGCTTCGGTGCTGCGCTCTTCGATTTCCTGCATGCGCTTTTGCAGGGTGTCGGAGTCCATGGCATAGACACTGCCAGCGGCAAACATGGAGGCCATCACTGCGGCAAAGATCATTTTGGTTTTCATGTCACTCTCCTTGGAGTCGTCGATAGTGTTTCGACGTTGAATCGTTCTGATATTTTGTGCGTTATCGAGCATCCCTTGGGATCATCTTCCTGGACGC
This sequence comes from Halomonas sp. OfavH-34-E, assembly GCF_024124525.1. Taxonomy (NCBI): domain Bacteria; kingdom Pseudomonadati; phylum Pseudomonadota; class Gammaproteobacteria; order Oceanospirillales; family Halomonadaceae; genus Halomonas; species Halomonas sp. OfavH-34-E. The sequence goes on from NZ_JAMXRY010000031.1 coordinate 27,606, forward strand.
GCCGACACTCTGCCCTCTACTTCTATCTTCGGTCTAACCACTTTCCGTCTTTCCGACTCTCGTCGTAACGTTTTGTTACCCGGCAACATCAAATCTAATCGGCATCCCTCATATTGGCAATTGCAAATATGTCCATCTAATCATTCAGGCACAATATTCGTTTAAGCTGCTGATTTAATTCACCCAAACTTCTTGATTAGAAAGGTGCGCCGACGCGGACTCTTGCGCCCACACACCTTGGTAGCCATGTCCTCCACCAGCGCCCCTTCACAAAGGGACCAGGCGCGGACCGGGCTTTCCAGCCCGGGAAAGCCACACTCCCGATACCGAAAAGCCCTTTCATTTCTATGCAGCATCAGCAACCAGAGCGTCGTCCTGAGCATGCTGTGCACTGCGCTCTGCACTCACCGCCTGCCAGGCTGAGCCGGTGATCACCAGCGATGCGCCGAGCAGTACCAGATCCTTGGCCAGGAAGCCTCCGAACAGGGACGGGAATGCCAGGGTGTCACCCGACAGGCTGCTGACGTGCAGCACACCCGGCGTGGTCAACAGGAAGCTGGTCGTTGTCAGAAAGATCACGCTTGCCAAGGCACCACCCACCAGGCCGGCCTTTTTCGAGATGGGATAGGCGGCTACCAGCAGGCCGACGATAATCTCGGCGGTTCCGATCGCGGCCGATACCTGATTGACACTGGCGACATCATAGAGCCAGGCCATCAGTGGCGAACTGGCCACAATGCCCTGGATCGCTGCAGCTTCATCGGGGTGATACTTGAAAAAGCCGATCCAGAAAAGAATGGCGACGACGCCGTACAGGGCCACATAGAAACCCAGTCGAGAAATGGTGGTGTGGTTCATGTCTAACTCTCCGTCTTCACTTTTTTAGTTTGCGTGGATGGCATCTTGACGCCTCCACTTTGCTGCTACCGTTTCATTCACGCTTCGTTCGAATATGCACAGAATTCCGACCTCAATAGCGGCAGGCTTCCGAGCAACTCGTCTGTTGTTCATGGTGGTTGGTAGGTGTTACCTGCGACTTTCTTACACGCCTTCTTCATTTTTTTTCGTCCCGGGCCGCTATCGACACGCCCATCGACATTCCCGGGACGAAAGCAGATCCATTTGCTTGGCCGTTGCCTGACCTCAGCCAGCGGACAAGCCGTAACGGCTCCAGGAGTTACGGTATCTATGTAGCATTTATTGGAGATTCCTTACGTGCCAATGCTGTGCCGGTCTATGCACTCGGCGACGCAAAAGAAGGAAATACGCCAATTGTTAGCGGGTAGGCACATCGGGCAGTGCACAGTAGAGATAGCAAGAGGCGAAACGATAGGACGACAGAAGCCGGGGAGAGATCAGCGAGAGGAGTCGTGCTGGAGATGATGTAGAGCGCAGAGGCGAGTAGAGCGAGTGCAGACGGGACGAGTGCAGACGAGGCGAGTGGAGCGCGTGCAGACGGAACGAGTGGAGGCGAGGCTAGAAATGCGGGAGTGAGCAGGGGCGAAGCGAGAGGGTCGGAGCGAGAAGCTGAAACGCGACGGAGGGGAGAAGCACGGTGAAGACAGCAGCCGTTACCCTCAGGACCAGACCATTCCGACAAGCGTCGCTCATCAAGGCCTGAAGACGTACCGGATACAGAAAGCCTCGAGCGTCAGCCCAGTCGCTCTTCTCTCGGGGTCATGCCGAAGTGGTTGCGATAGGCCGTGGAAAAGTGGGCGGCAGAAGAAAAGCCGGTCTGCAGGGCGATCTCGCCCGCGGGCTGGTCGGTATCGCGCAACATTCGACGGGCCTTCTGCAGGCGCAGGTCCAGATAATAGCGGCTCGGCACCGACTTCAGGTACTTCTTGAACAGCCGCTCCAACTGACGGCGAGAGATCCCCAGGTGCTCGGCAAGTTCATGGGTAGACAGCGGCTCCTCGATGTTGGCCTCCATCAGCTGGACCGCCTCGACCAGGCTGTCCGGCGCATGGGCCAGGCGTGAACGCAGGGGGATCTGCTGGGGCTCGTCCCCCATGCGGATGCGCTCCATCACGAAGTACTCGGAGATACGAGTGGCAAGGCCTGAGCCGTGGTGGCTTTCCACCAGGGTGATCATCATGTCCATGGCGGCGGTCCCCCCGCCGCAGGTGATCCGGTCGCGGTCGATCTCGAACAGCTGCTGAGACAGGCGCACCCTGGGATGGGCCGCAGCGAAGGCCTCGAAACGCTGCCAGGGTAGCGTTGCCTGGTAGCCATCCAGCAGGCCCAGCCGGGCCAGGGCTTCGGTGCCACCGCCGATACCGCCAAGCACCACCCCGGACGCCGCCAGACGCCTGAGCCAGGCGGCCAGGTCATCAGGAATGCCCCCCGGCAGCTTGGCCGGACCACACACCAGCACCATATCGGGCTGCGACTCCGCCTCCCCCAGCGCGGCGCGTGGCAACACCGTCTGCTGGGAGGCGCTGGTCACCGCGTCGCCGCCGCTGGCGTAGCTGGTCAATCGATACAGGGTTCGCCCGTGCAGCAAGTTGGCCACGTGCAGCGGTTCGGTGGCACAGGCGTGCGCCAGCAGCGAAAACCCCGGCATGACCACGACCCCGACCTGTCGAAGCAAATCCGGCGAACGTGTTGTGCTGACGGTGTGTGGCATGGGGGGTCTCGAGGAGTGTGCGCGAGGCATATATTACGCCACTGATCTGCGAGATTCAGCGCCCATGTCCGTTGCGCATGGGCTACACCAGGTCGACACCCACGGCAGCTGGCTTCACATCGAAGGAGGCCGCGACCTCTCGGTCGCGGCCTCCTTCATCGCCGAACGGCAGTCCTCTGGTTTACAGCTGCACCACGTCGAACTCGGCGACAGGATCAACGTCGGCGTCGTAGTCGACGTCATCGCGCTCAAAGCCAAACAGCTTCAGGAATTCGTGCTTGTAGCCGGCGTAGTCGGTGATGTCGAACAGGTTGTCGCTGGTCACCTGGGGCCACAGGTCCTTGCACGCCTGCTGGACATCGTCACGCAACTCCCAGTCGTCCAGGCGCAGGCGCCCGACGTCATCGGTGGTCGCCTCGCCACCGTAGAGGCGCTCGCCGAACAGGCGATTGAGCTGATCGATGGTGCCTTCGTGCAGACCCTGCTCCTTCATCACGCGGTACACCATGGCGATGTACAGCGGCATGACCGGAATCGCCGCACTGGCCTGGGTCACCACGGACTTCAGCACCGCCACGTTGGCGCCACCACCGCTCTGCTTGAGCGAGTCATCGATGGCGGAGGCTGCCCGGTCCAGGTCTTCCTTGGCCTTGCCAAGGGCGCCGTGCCAGTAGATCGGCCAGGTGATCTCGGTACCGATGTAGCTGAACGCCACACTGCGAGCGCCGGGTGCCAGCACGCCGGCCTCGGACAGCGCCTCCATCCACAGTTCCCAATCCTGGCCACCCATGACGTCGATGGTGTCGGCGATCTCCTGCTCGGTCGCCGGCTCCACCTGGGCTTCGATGATGGTGTCCTTGTTGGTATCGATGGCGGTAGCGCGATAGGTCTCGCCGATGGGCTTCAGGCAAGAGCGCTTGAGCTCGCCGGAATCGGGCAGCTTGCGCACCGGGGAAGCCAGCGAGTAGACCACCAGATCGATCTGGCCCATGTCGGCCTTGATCAGCTCAATCGCCTTGTCACGAGCCTCGTGGGAGAAAGCGTCGCCATTGATGGACTTGCTGTAGAGCCCTTCTTGCTTGGCGAACTTGTCGAAGGCGGCAGAGTTGTACCAGCCCGCCGTGCCCGGCTTCTTCTCGCTGCCCGGCTTCTCGAAGAACACCCCCAGGGTATCGGCGCCGTAGCCGAAGGCCGCAGTGACGCGCGCGGCCAGACCGTAACCACTGGAGGCGCCGATGACCAGCACCTTCTTGGGCCCTTTGGATGCATCGAGGCCGCGCGCACGGGTCGCCTCGATCTGCTCGAGGACGTTCTTCTCGCAACCGACGGGATGGGTGGTGGTGCAGATGAATCCGCGTACCTTGGGCTTGATGATCACGACAGACCTCTTCGTTACTCGCGGCTCCCGAGGGAGAGCCATCCAATGTGTAGAGCGTGGTCGCGATATTCTAGCGGCACAGCGCCGCCCTGTCCGCCTTTGTGCACATGCCCCTGACTTCCCGCGCTTTTCCTTGCCGCGCATTGCGCCTGAACACACCAGGGCCCTGTCCGGCTGTGCTGGCGATCGCGTCGCTCTCTTGCCCACCGGCACGGGGTCGGGCAGGATGCTGCCCACCGCTTGAGGAGACCGCCCGATGGATGCACAGACCCTGGTCGATGAACGCGGCGAGCTGTGGCTTGCCCTGGCGCCCATGTGGCTCGAACGCGAGCCCAGAGAGTCCGACTATGCGCGGATGGTCGAGGTGATCGAGCGCGCCGGCATCGCCCTCAAGGACCTGGAATGGGTCTTTCGGATCGAGCTGGCGCCGGTATTGTCGCGTCAGCAGATGTCGGTCGCCGGTGAGTGGCGCAAGTTCGATGACCACCAATTGATGCGCCGTCTGGTCGCCCACAACCTTCGCCTCAAGGGCTGGCGACGCAAGTTCTGGGCACTGTTTTCGGGCCTGACCACCATGATGGTGCGCCATCGCTACAACGAACTGGTGGAACGGCTGGTGGTGGCGCGCGGAGGAGACATACGCTGACCGGCAAAGAGGTCAGGATTCGTCCAGTGCCCGCTCGAGGTCCAGCATCATGGCGTCGCCCCCATCGCGAGGCCCATAGCGCTTGAGCACACGGCCGTCTCGAGCGACCAGAAACTTGGTGAAGTTCCACTTGATGGCGCGTGTTCCCATCCATCCTGGGGCTTCGGCCTTCAGGCGCTTGAACAGCGGATGGGCCTTGGCGCCATTGACCTCGACCTTTTCCATCAAGGGAAAGGTGACACCGAACTCACGCTCACCGAAAGCGCAGAACTGCTCTGCGGACTCCGGCGACTGCCGTGCGAACTGGTTACAAGGGAACCCGAGCACGGTGAAGCCGCGCTCGCGGTGTTCACGATAGAGCGCCTCCAGCTCCGCCAGCTGAGGGGTGAAGCCGCACTTGCTCGCCACGTTCACCACGAGCAGCACCTGGCCACGCAGGGCGCGGAGGTTGAAGGGCTCGCCGCTATGGGTGCGGCACTCGACATCATGCAGGGTCATGGGATGAACTCGCGCTTACTGTCTTCACGATGACATGCCAGACGTCATTGCGCCAGTCGCAACGCCCTGGCGGCAAAGCGGCATTCAGTTGTCCCCCTCGCGCTCGAGCAACAACTCGAGGGCCAGCCGCGTATCCGGCGTCACGCCGGCGAGCTCGAGGGCTCGACGCGGTGACATCCAGGCCACGCTGGCGACCTCCTCGGCCTGCAGCGACAAGGGGCCGTCCCACTCTACGCAGTAGACGCTGCCGAAGATGCGATACCCGTCCTCATCGTAGCGAAACTCCAGGCAATGGCGCAGCGCTACTGCGCGGATACCGAGCTCCTCGGCCAGCTCACGACGTGCCGAGACGTGGACCGCCTCCCCGGCGCCGACCACGCCTCCCGCCGCCAGGTCCAGTCCGCCGGGAAAGGCTTCCTTGGTCAGCGTTCGATGCTGCACACATAGTTCACCACGGCGATTGCGTACCACGATGTAGGTGGCGCGGTGCCAGAACCGATAGCGGCGCATTTCTGCGCGCCAGGCGCTGCCACAGGGACGATTGCGGGCATCCACCACCTGCACACGCTCCCGGGCGATCACCGCTGCGGGCGCCTCACGCTGGTAGTCAGGGGACGCCTCGCCAGCATTCGTCACGCCAGAGGCCGTGGGAGCCGAGTCGAAAGAGGAAACAGGGCACATCGAAGGGCTCCACCGAGAAAGCCCCAAGACTACCCATCCCGTCCCGTTGCGTCATCCCTCTCGTTTGACCCGAGGGGCACAGCACACCATGCTGAATATCAGGTCTTTCGTCATCAGGACAGGGCCATGCATGACCAAGCTCCGCGAGAGTGCCTGGCGAGCCACCGGGTCGACAATCAGCCGTACTCTCTTCCCTTCGACGCCTTCGCCGACGACGCCGTGCTTCAGTTCTGGCTGGCCCATCTGGCGCCGGCCTGGGTGAGTTGCCGACTGTCCCTGCTGGGCCAGGATGTCGGTCGTGCGGAGACCCAGCGACTGGGTGACGAGGCCAACCGCCACCCACCCTCATTGCGACTTTTCGATCGTCACGGTCGCCGGCTCGACGCCGTCGATTACCACCCGGCCTACCACGCCCTGATGCGCCTGGCTACCACCCGTGGCGTCCATACCATGGCCTGGACGGAGGAGGGGCGCGGCGGTCATCAGGCGCACGTGGCGGGACTCTATCTGCTGACCCAGGCCGAAACTGGCATCTGCTGCCCGGTGACCATGACCCATGCCGCCTACCCGGTGCTGCGTCGAGAACGCTCGCTGCCGGATTGGTGGGCCTCTGGGCTGCTCGTCGAGGACTACGATTCCAGGGCCCTACCGGCGAGCGACAAGCACGCCCTGACCTTCGGCATGGCGATGACCGAGAAGCAGGGTGGCAGCGATGTGCGCACCAACACCACCCGAGCCGAACATGGCGAGGACGGCTGGCGCCTGTACGGACACAAGTGGTTCATGAGCGCCCCCATGTCCGACGCCTTCCTGACCCTGGCTCAGCGAGACGAAGGCCTCAGCTGCTTCCTGGTGCCTCGCTTCGCCCCTGATGGCGAGCGCAATGCCATCGAGATTCAGCGACTGAAGGACAAGTGCGGCAATCGCGCCAATGGCTCCGCCGAGATCGAATATCGGGGGGCCTGGGCCCACCCGCTCGGCGACCCTGGGCGCGGCATCGCCACCATCCTGGAAATGGTTCAGCAGACCCGTCTCGACGCCGCCAGCGCACCGGTGGGCATGATGCGCCAGGCCTGGCGCGAGGCCTGGCAGCATACCTGTCAGCGTCATGCCTTCGGGGCGCCCTTGGCCGAGCAGCCGGTGATGCGGGCGGTGCTGGCGGATCTGGCGCTGGAGGTGGAGGCCGGCGTAGCGCTGATGCTGCGCACCGCTCAGGCCTTCGACGGCGCCAGCCGCGGGGAGGAGCAGGAGCGCGCCCTGGCCCGGCTGCTGCCGAGCCTGGCCAAGTACTGGCACAACAAGCGCGCCCCCGGCTTCATGGCCGAGGCCATGGAGTGCCTCGGAGGCATCGGCTACGTCGAGGAAGCACCGCTGGCGCGGCTCTACCGCGAAGCGCCGGTCAATTCCATCTGGGAAGGATCCGGCAACGTGATCTGCCTCGACGTGCTGCGGGTCATGGCGCGACACCCCGAGGCCATGGCGGCCCTGTATCAGCTGTTCGAGCATGCCCGAGGTGGACATCCGGATCTGGATCGCGCCTTGGCCCTGCTGCCTCAGCCACAGACCAGCGAAGACCTGGTGCCCAGGGCCCGCTGGCTGACCCAGTGGCTGGCCCAGTGCACCCAGGCAGCGCTGCTGGTCCAGCACGCGCCGCACGAGGTGGCGGATACCTTCTGCCGCACCCGCCTGGGCCAGCACCCGAGCCCGGCCTATGGCGTGTTGCCGACGGCAAGTCCGCTGGACGCCATCCTCCATCGCTCGGCGCCAGCATGAACCGACATCGCCAGCAGCCTCGGCCACGACATGCTCGCAGCCGGCGGCGGCCTTATCCCGCCAGTACCCTCAGCGCCAGCCCCAGCAGCAGCACCCCGCTGATGCGATTGATCCAGTGGGCGCGAGCCTGGAGCCAGGGCAGCACGCGGGAGTGCGACAGCCCCAACGCCACGATGACGTACCAGCCACCGTCGATCAGCATCGCCGTCAGCACAATGATGGCACGCTCGATCGAGGACATTTCGGGGCTGACAAACTGACTGAGCAGCGCGACGAAGAACAGGATCAGCTTGGGATTACCCAGGGCAACCAACAGCCCTTCTCTCGCAGCGACGCGGTGACTGGCGGCGGTGGGTCGGGCGCCCAGCGCTCCGCCACGCCCGGCCCTCAGCGCCTTTATGCCAAGCCAGGCCAGATACAGTGCCCCACCGATCGTGATCACGCGAAAGGCGGAGGGATGGCGTTCGATCACCTCCCCCAGTCCCCAGACGGTCAGCAAGGCGTAGAGGCCGACGCCCAGCGCATGGGCGATCGCCGCCACCACCCCGGAGCTGCGCCCCCCTCCCAGCGTATGACGAAGCACCAAGGCCAGACTTGGACCAGGAGACATGGCCCCCATGGCACAGATGGCGGCCAGAGACATCCACAATGACAGCGGCATCACACTCCCTCGTGAGAATTCCGATGGACTAGACGACGAATGGCGCACAGTTCAGCGTGCTGACACCTACGACCCACGGCGCTCAGCGGCCATCCTTTGCGGCCCGAATCAAAAAAACCATTCTTCGGAAATGACAAAGTTCACGCCCAATGGTCATTTACAAGCATATTAGTATCGATAACGATACTAAATCGGCATCACCAAAAAACGATAACGATCAATCATCGCATGGGAACAGGGAGGGGACGATGTCTGCCCTTCAGGAAGGTCCGATCGTCCGGCTGATCACGCACCCCAACGTGCAGTCGCAGTTGTTCACCCATCACCTGAGCCAGGTACTCGACTGCCAGGTCAGTCCTCTTGCCCCGGAGGCGGTGTCCGGCCTGGAAGCGGAACTGTCGAACTCACCTCCTGGTGTGCAACTGTGGCTACTGGACGCCGATCAGCTGTCACACAGCGACATGCATCGCTGCCACGAGCTCAAGGCACAGTTTCCCGACATTCTGCTGGCGGCGTTTAACCTGGCCAGCCAGGAACAAGCCGCTGAATTGCTGGCGTCATTGCACCTTCAGGGCATCTTCTATCGCCGCGACGAACTGGACAATATCTGCAAGGGAATCATCCAACTCCTCGATGGCGCCCTGTGGATGTCGCGTCCGCTGCTTCAGCAGATGTTCGAATATTTCCGACGACAGCAGTTCAACACCTACCGACCCGTCGCCGGTCTGACCCAGCGGGAGCTGGAAATTCTCGGCTTCATCGGCAACGGCGCGTCCAACCAGGATATCGCCACCCAACTGTTCCTGAGTGAGCATACGGTCAAGTCTCACCTGTACAACATCTTCAAGAAGATCAAGGTGCATCACCGCGCCGAGGCCGCACACTGGGCGCGCAAGCACCTGGGCATCCTGCCCCCCATGACCAAAAATTCACATCGCAGCCGTCTGCCCCGGGAGCTCGAGCCTCGCTGAACCGATCACGACATGGCCTTGCGGCCAGGCTCACTGCAACGAAAACAACATCGTCGCCCCGGCACCACTGCTGGACGAGGAAGAACGATTGCCGCGCCCGGTGACCAGCACCTCCAGCCGGCCCCCGGACGCCTGCTGGATGACGGTCATGCTGAACCGTCCGTCGGGCAGGCGCTCTACCCGAGGCGCCCGTCCCGCCCAGGTCCCGCTCCTGTGCTCCTGCCCTTGGCCCGTCCACTCCCACTGAGCGGTGAAGGGAATGCCCTTAGTCCCGGAGAACCGCACGACAATATCGGCCACGGCAATGCCTGTGGCCGCGAGGAAAAGCCCCAGCCCGAGGACACACCCTGCGAACAGGTGAGTGAATCGGCCCATCTCCCTCCTCCTTTGCTCATCCAGGCGATGCCAAAGGCTGCGGCTGCGCTGCTCACTGGGCCTTGAGCGAGAAGTCGATGAGCGAAAAGTCGACGAACGAAGGTTAGACAAGGCAAAAATCGGTGAGAAAGCGCAGTTTACGGGGTGTAAATGAGTATTTTGACCGGGCTGGCGCACCAGCCGATTTTTAACGCCGTATTACCGAGCGCAGGCACTTTTCAGACAAGCCCTAGCGATGAAACTGACGCTCTCGCTCCGGCTGCCACAATATCTCTTCCACCCGCCAGCGCCCTGGCTTCCCCAATGCCACCTGGGTCGTCCACTCTTCCCCGACCCGACGGGTCAACAGCTCGGCGCCCAGCGGCGCCATCACCGATAGACCATCTTCGGTCGTCGCCAGCGCATGAGGATAGACCAGCGTGCGCGTCAGAAGTCGGTCCGTGTCGACGTCCCTGAGCACAACCTTGCTGTTCATGCTGACCACGTCATCGGGCATCTCGTCCGGGTCGCGAATCTCGGCACGCTCCAGTCGCTCTTCCAGCAGGTCGGCGGCAGCCCGTTCGGTTCCGCAGGCTTCATCGATCAGGCGCTGTAAACGCTCCGCATCAAGACGGTTGGCAAGTCTCAACGACATCCTTGGCACCTCACTGCTATACGTCGGCCTGCGTCGAAGACAACGATCGAGAATCAGGCCTGGCAACAAAAAAAGCCCTCCCCGATATAGGGAAGGACTCGTATCAGTTTCAGCATACGACAACTTCTAAAAATAAGAAACTACTTATATTAAACTCGCACCCGCCTCGCCCCTTGCCTGGACACCGTTCTGTCGCCGTCGCATCGACAAGCGCGGACGCAGTTGACGACCGATGTGACAGGCCTGGCAAGCCTGCCTCTACACCGCCGCCTGCCTCCGGAGGCGACAAGCGCGCAGGGTTCACGGCATGGACAGGCTGCTTTTCCAGCCCCCATACTACGTCGCTTTACCCACGCCCGAGGCCCCATGCCGACGAGTTCCACCGCTTCAGAGTCCTCTCCAGAATCCTTGACCGAACTGCTCGACCAGCTACAGGCTGCCAGCCAGGACAAGCGCTGCCTGAGTCTGGCTGAGGTCATCAACGCCGTCGGCAGGCGCAGCTTTGCCCCCATCCTGCTGGTCGCAGGCCTGGTCACGCTCACTCCGCTGATCGGTGATATCCCCGGCGTGCCCACCACGATGGCGCTGCTAGTCGTGCTTGCAGCAGCACAATTGTTAGCCGGAAAAAAGAGTGTCTGGCTGCCGGCCTGGCTGGCGCGGCGTGAGGTGGAGACCGACAAGGTCGAGCGAACCATCGGCTGGATGCGCAAGCCGGCCGCCTGGATCGATCGGTTGTTGAAACCGAGGCTGACTGTATTCACCGGTCAGATCGCCCGTTACCCCATCGGCCTGGCCTGTCTGGCCATAGCGCTCGCCACGCCACCGATGGAGCTGATCCCATTCAGTGCCACGCTCGCCGGCACGGCTCAGACCATGTTCGGCCTGGCCCTGCTGGCACGAGACGGACTGATGGCGCTACTGGGCTATCTCTTCACCCTATCGACCGCCTGGGTGGTGCTGGTGGCGCTCTAGCACGAAGCCCCCCTTCTTTAGAGCAAAGCCGGCGCGGCCCCCTCTCTCTGATCACTGTTCGGCCTGGCCCTGCTGGCGCGAGACGGCCTGATGGCGCTGCTGGGCTACCTCTTCACCCTATCCACCGCCTGGGTGGTGCTGGTTGCGCTCTAGCGCTGGCCGCAGGAGCGGTCGATGGCCTCGAGCCATTTTGCCACCGCCTCGGCGCCACCGTCGGGCACGCCCATCACCCGATCGCCGAGGTAGGCCGCGCGACCAAAGCGTGGATGCATGCGGGCCGAAGCCTCGACGCCGCGCCAGGCCGCCTCGACCGCCCGAGCAAAGGCCTGAGATCCGTCCAATCCCTCTGCCAGCGCGGCCTCGAAGGCCTGGCTGGCCGGCACCAGAGCATCCAGCATGGTGCGATCCCCAGGAGCAGCACCTCCGATCTCGGCGATAGCGTCGCCGGCGGCCTTGAGCGCTCTTGCCCAATCCTGCGCCGCGACCTCCCCTTCGCTCGGCAATGCCTGCGACGCACGCAGCAGGGCAAAGGCGTAGAAGGGACCTGAGCTTCCTCCGATCGCTCGCCTCAGGGCCTCCCCGGCTCTGGCCAGGCAGTCGGCAGGCGCACCAAAAGCGCTGTCCGGCAGCTTGCGCAGCGCCTGGGCCGCGCGCACCATGCTGGCCCCCAGGTCGCCGTCGCCGGCGGCACTGTCGAGCTCGGTCAAGCGCTCCTCGCTGGCCACCATGGCGCTCGCCACCGCCGCCACCGCTCGCTGAAGTCGCTCGCAGGGTGGTCCAGCCTCGTCGGCGCCCGGCAGCGGCTCATCAAGCACGCTGGCAGTCACACTCTTCACCTCCGCTGCCACTTCGGCACTGCCTGGCCAGATGCGTACCTCGGTCGGCGACGTGAGCAAGTCCTCGCGGGCTTCGTCGAGCACCATCAACGACAGCGAGCACCCCGGCATTTCCAAAGCCGTCATGAAGTTGCCGCACCACCCCAGCACCGGCTCGGCCCCCAGCTCACGCAGCCTGGTCAAGGCCCGTCGCGCCACGATGGCAAGCTCCATCGGCGGTGTGCCGCCGAGACCATTGACCAGCACACCCAGGCGACACCCCTTCACCGACAACGCCTGGCTCAGAGATTCCAGCATGCTATCGACGATGGTATCCGCCGGCAGCATGGCCGACTTGCGAACCCCTTTCTCGCCATGGATGCCCAATCCGAATTCGATCTCGTCATCACCGAGTTCGAACCCCGGCCGGCCGACCGCCGGCACCGTGCAGGCACCCAAGGAAATACCCATGGTCGCCACCGATTCGGCCGCTCCCCGAGCCAGCGCGGCGACCTCCTCGAGGGGTAGACCACGGGCCACAGCGGCACCGGCGATCTTGTGCACCAGTACCGTCCCGGCCACACCACGACTCTGCTCCCGGGGTAGTGAATCGCGCAGCGCCACGTCATCGGCGACCATCACCACCTCTACTGGAATCCCCCGGACCCTTGCCAGTTCAGCGGCAAGGCGGAAGTTGAGACGATCCCCGGTATAGTTCTTTACCACCAGCAGGGCCCCACGTGGACCGGCGCAGGCAAGGATCGCCGCCAGCACGGCATCGACGCTCGGTGAGGTAAAAACGTCTCCCGCCACGGCGGCCGTCAACATGCCGCGCCCGACGTAGCCAGCGTGGGCCGGCTCGTGTCCGCTGCCGCCGCCGGATATAACCGCCACCGACCGACGCTCAGGGTCTTCAGGTAAGCTAGCGTCGATGACCACGTTTTCTTCATCCATCAGCGCAAGCCCAGGATGAAGGGCCACCATGCCTTCCAGCATCTCGCGAACGCTGCCTCTGGGATCGTTGATCAGCTTCTTCATGATGAGCCTCCTGCCCGACGGTGGATTCAGAATGGCAACATGGATGAGCCTCGAACCCTTGTAAAGCCGGCGCACGAGCCTCGCCCCGCGCTTCACGCACGGCCACGGTGCGCTGAAGCGAAGAGCTGGCCACAGGTTTTTCCGCCACACTGGGCCAGTTGTGCCCAAAAAACAGCAAAGTAGCGCTATCGCACAACCATGCTCATGGCCACCTGATCCTGGTCAAAGGCACAGCCGTCTAAGGGGGCTATTCTGATCTTGCCGACCAAGGATTGGTCGAGTGACAAGTCAGCGACGGCATGGACGCCGTCGCATCGCTTTTCGGGGGCAAGAGGTGGCATTCCGTCCCTCTTCCCAGCAGGGACCGATATGAAAACCTCTCGCCATGACCTGAAACTGTCCGACCCGCTTCACGACTACCTGCAACACCCTTCCACACGACACGCCGTGGACGCCCTGCTCGCCCATGAGCTGGAGCACCTGGCGGTCGGCATGCAGTGGGACGAACTCATCAACCACTGCAATACGCTGATTCTGGCGCATCAGATCCGCAACGATTATCTGGAAATCCTGCTGAAGGCGTCGAAGCGCATCTGGAAGCCATTGATCAAGGGCACCATCTGGCGCGAGCTCTCCATCGGAGAACTCGCCCCGGAACAGCAACCGAGCCCCCAGAACGTCTGGACCCAAGGGTTGTTTCGGTGCTTCATCAATCGCGACAACGGCCAGCCACTGACCACCTTGCTGAGCTGGCATCAGGGCGAAGGGCTGGTGGCCGCGTTCAGCATCGAACCGCGGGATGTCCAGGACATTCCGCCAGGGTGGGAGATCGATGGACAGGACTCCCGCTACTGGCGGACCCAGCCCGGCCTCGCCGAGTATCATCACTCCTCGCTGCTGGACATTTCATCGCTGGTGGGTCTGGCCGAGACCGCCATCACCGCCCTGAGTCAGACTGAAATCGAGCCATCGTGAACGAGTAAACAGGCGCCCTCCCCCCTTCGCCGCAACCTCAGCATATCGGCCTTGCTCCAAGCCTTGTAGGGCACCTTTCGGCCTATTGGTCCCGCACAAACACTCGCTCTCCGGCAATCCAGGTTTCACTCACCCGGGTTTGCCAGAGCTCAGCCGGATCGGCACGCAGAATATCGGTATCCACCAGCACAAAATCCGCCCACTGCCCCGGCATCAAGCCACCCAGGCTACCCTCCTGGTGCGCCGCGTAGGCCGCATCGACGGTAAAGCCGCGCAGGGCTTCGGCCACGGTGAGCTTCTGCCCGGGCAGCCAGCCTCCTTCGGGCTGGTCGTCGCGGTCTTCCCGAGTCACGGCGGCGTGCAAGCCGTAAAAGGGGTTGGCAGGCTCGACCGGAAAGTCGGAACCCGCGGCGATACGACTACCACTGTCCATGAAAAAGCGCCAGGCGTAAGCACCGGCAAGACGCTCCTGGCCTAGCCGGTCGCCGGCCATGTTCTTGTCGCTGGTCGCATGGGTGGGCTGCATCGAGGGAATGACGCCAAGTTCCGTAAATCGCGGTATATCATCGACGCTCACCACCTGCGCATGCTCGATGCGATGGCGAAGCTCACGCCGCTGGGGATCCTGCTCCAGGCTACGCGCATAGACGTCCAGAGCGACACGATTGGCCCGGTCGCCTATCGCGTGCATATTGGCCTGGAATCCCTGGCTGCTGACCTGATCGACCAGCGCCTGCAGGGCATCCTGATTCTGGATCATCAGTCCGCTGGAATCGGGTCTATCACTGTAGGGTGCCAGCAGCGCCGCTCCTCTGCTGCCGAGGGCGCCATCTGCATAGATCTTGACGCTGCGAATATCCAGCCAGTCTTCGGGGTCGTCGTGGATGCCCTGCGCGAGAATCTCGTCAAGCTGTGGGTCGCTTGAAGACACCATCGGGTAGATGCGCACCCCCAACTCACCTGCATCGGCCCTGGACCGGTACATCTCAAGCTCAGCGGCGCTGGCGCCGGCATCGTGCATTCCGGTGATGCCAAGCTCCTGCAGATGTGCCACAGCGGTATCGAAGGCCTTGGCCATTTCCTGTGCACTGCGCGGGGGAATCTTGTCGGTGATAAGCAGCTCGGCATTGTCGATGAAAACGCCGGTCGGTGTGCCGGCATCATCACGAATGATCTCGCCCCCTTCCGGTGCCTGGGTCTCGCCATCCACGCCTGCCATTTCCATGGCCTTGCTGTTGACCCAGATCGCATGCCCATCCACTCGACTCAGCACCACGGGGCGATCGGCAATCACTTCATCGGGCACTTGCGCGGTGGGAAATGCCTTGCCGTCCCACAGCACCTGATTCCATCCCCTGCCGCGTATCCATTCCAGATCGGGATTTGCCGCGGCGAAGTCGGCGACGGCATCAGCGCTCTGCTCGGCCGACGCCAGGCCACGCAGCTCGACCTCTAGCAGGCTATAGCCGAGCCCCATCAGATGCCCGTGGGCGTCGATCAGGCCAGGCAACAGCGTACGGCCTCCTGCATCGATCGTTGCCTGTGGTTCAGGATACTGCGATAGCAGTTGCTCATCGCCTCGTGCCACCACCTTGCCATCCTCGACGACAAGGGTGGTAAAGCTCACCAACTGGCGATAGGCATCGAAACCGTAGCCGTTGGCATCATGAATCACGGTGGCATCGGCACAAACACCAAGACTGGCGCCGGCAACCGACAACGCAAGCAACGTTTTATTGAGCATGGGCCCACCCTGTCATCTTGTTGTCATAAGGCCTGAATCAACTTTCAGCCTAGCCGTATTGTTCGGCGGCACCCTACGAGCATGGGGGATACAAGAAAGGACTATTACTTACAAACACCGAGGAAAAAGAAGGCAAATAGACGAAGACAGGACCACCAACCTGGGATACAACATCAGCACGCCCAGTCACCGCTGTCGACGGAGAACCGTGCGGTGCATGTCTTCGAATCAGGCTTGAGTGCTTTGAACATCTTGAGCGGATAAGGCGGTCGATTTCATCGCCCCCCTGCTCGGCTAGCCTGGAAGTACTCCTTACCGAAACGACGCCGGATCCAGCCTCGCCGGCGGTTGTGACCACGACTTCGTGCTGACCGTAAACCATGACGGCGACAGCGACTCCACCGGCGCCATCGCCGGCAACCTGCTGGGTGCTATCCACGACGAGGCAGCGATTCCCGCAAGCTGGCTGGGTGCACTGGAGTTGCGCGAGACCATCGCCACAATGGGCGATGCGCTCCACTCCGGACTCGCCCCCCGACACGCAGGCGGCGGGGAGTCATGAAACGACTGCCCCTCACGATGCGCTGACCCGGGTTTGGACGATCCGTCGGACGGTCCAGTGCATAGCGGGGCGATTTCACTGCCCACCCCGCCGTCTGCACGGCCAGTCCGAGGCATCGGGTTGTTGGCGACGGCAAAGCGCTTTCTGAGCCACGGCAGAGGTTCACCAGACATCCAACACACTGGCATAGCCTTCCGTTGCCAAATTTGATGAGATAGCCCCCATCGACACGGCGGCACAAGGCCGTCGGCTTATCAGACAGGGAATCGCAGTACATGATCCTCACCCTCAACCAGCTGGAACGGCACCTGTTCAAGGCCGCCGACATCTTGCGTGGGCGCATGGACGCCTCTGAGTTCAAGGAATACATCTTTGGCATGCTGTTCCTCAAGCGCTGCTCGGACGTATTCGAGCAGCGTCAAGAGGAAGTCCGGGAGCAGCTCAAGCACGCCGGCAAGAGCGATATCGACATTGCCCACGTCATCGACATGCCTAGCTGGTACAAGGCCACCTTCTTCGTCCCTGAGCAGGCCCGCTGGTCGTTTCTTCTCAAGGAAGCCCACCAGGGTGTCGGCAACGCGCTGAACAAGGCGCTGGCCGGTCTGGAGGAGCATAACCCCAGCCTTGCCGGGGTACTGGAGCATATCGACTTTACCCGCAAGGTAGGGTCTACCACCCTGCCGGACAAGAAGCTGCGCGACCTGATCACCCACTTCAGCGAGTACCGGCTGCGCAACGAGGACTTCGAGTTTCCCGACCTGCTGGGTGCCGCCTACGAGTACCTGATCCGCGACTTCGCCGACTCCGCCGGCAAGAAGGGCGGCGAGTTCTACACCCCACGTACCGTGGTACGCATGATGGTGCGGCTGATGAATCCCCAGGAGGATCACAGCGTCTACGATCCCTGCATGGGCTCGGGCGGTATGCTGATTCTGTCCAAGGAGTACCTGGAGGAACAGGGCGGCGACCCACGCCGACTCAACCTGTTCGGCCAGGAGGCCTCCGGTTCGGTCTGGGCCATCGCCAAGATGAACATGCTGCTGCACGGCATCGGCAGCGCCGACCTGCGCAACGACGACACCCTGACCGACCCGCAGCACGTCGAGGGTGGCGAACTGGTGCGCTTCGACCGCATCCTGACCAACCCGCCCTTCTCCATCGGCTATACGCCGAGCCAGCACTTCCCCGAGCGCTTCCACTACGGCAGCGTGCCGGAGGGCGCCAAGAAGGCCGACCTGATGTTCCTGCAGCATATGGTCGCCTGCCTCAAGGCCGACGGCATGCTGGCCACCGTCATGCCTCATGGCGTGCTGTTTCGCGGCGGTGACGAAAAGCGCATCCGCGCCGGCCTACTCGAGGACGACCTGATAGAAGCGGTGATCGGCCTGGCACCCAACCTGTTCTACGGCACCGGTATCCCCGCCAGCATCCTGGTACTGCGTGCCAAGGGTGCCAAGCCCGAGGAGCGCAAGGGCCGGGTACTGTTTATCAATGCCGATAGGGAATATCACGAGGGCCGCGCCCAGAACCACCTGCTGCCGGAGCATATCGAGAAGATCGCCAGCACCTTCGAGGCGTTCTCCGAGGTGCCCGGCTTCGCTCGAATCGTGCCGCTCGAGGAGCTGCGCGACAATGACTACAACCTCAATATCCGCCGCTACGCCGACAACACCCCGCCGCCGGAGCCCCAGGATGTGCGCGCCCACCTCGAGGGCGGTGTACCGGTCAAGGAGATCGACGCCAAGCGCGCGCTGTTCGACGCCCAGGGCCTGGACCCCATGGCGCTCTTTATACCGCGCGGCTCTTGTGAAAAGCCTGACCCCGACTATGTGGACTTCGCCGAGCGTTACAAAGAGAAGCGCGACCTCAAGCCTGCCATCGAGCGAAACGAGGGCCTGAAGGCCAAGGAAGCCAGCGTGATCGCCGCCTTCGAGACCTGGTGGGCCGAACACGGCGATAGCATCACCCACCTCTCCGCCGAAGGCGGGCGGCTGACGCAACTGCGCGACGAACTGCTGGGCAGCTTTACCGCCGCCCTGGAACCCACCGCCATGCTCGACCGTTTCTCGGTGCGCGGCATCATCGCCGGCTTCTGGTTCGACAACAAGAACGAGTTCCGCACCCTCCAGGCCCGTGGCTGCCTCGGCGTGGTGGATGCCTGGCGCACCAGCATCAGTAGCCTCTTGGAGGATGAGCAGAGCAAGGCCAATCCGCTGGATCACCGCCTGGTGCACTTTCTCTTGGAGGACTACGTCACCGAGCTGGAGCAACTCGCCGCCCGCAAGGCCGAGCTGGACGCCCGCATCAAGGCCGCCGAGGCCAAGCCCGATGGAAGCGACAGCGGCGACGACGGCGACGAAGCGGCATCAAGCGAGGACGACGACGCCCCCACCCCGGCCGAGATCAAGGCCTGGAAGAGCGAGCGCACCCAGGTGCGCAAGCAACACAAGGCCAAGGTTGCGAACTTCGAGACGCGCCTGAACCAGGCCGTGGACGCCCTGAACGAGCCCACCGCCGCCGCGCTGGTGGGCAGCATCTTGCACAACGACCTCAAAGGCATCCTCGAGCGCTATATCCGTCAGCAGCGCCAGCAGGTGATTTCTGCCTTCGAGACCTGGTGGGACAAGTACCGGGTGACGTTGGCCGATATCGAGGCCGAGCGCGACACCGCCGCCAAGGAGCTTAAGCAGTATCTGGAGGGGCTGGGGTATGTCTGAGTGGACCTATCGGCGAATCCGAGACCTTCTGGAGACCAGCTATGCGGGTGAGTGGGGGGCGCCTCCCTCACCGGGTAATGCACGTGTGCTTCGGGCGACAGATATTGATTCTGACGGACGAATCAATGGTCAGGGTGCTCTGAGGAAGATTTCGCCAGCCATTGTCCAGACGAAGCGCTTACAGCGAGGCGACATCATGCTGGAGGCCTCTGGCGGTAGCCCAGAGAAGCCAGTGGGGCGAGTCGCATTCTTTTTTAATGAGGGTGGTGAACTACCTTTTCTCACCTCGAACTTCTATAAAGCCCTCCGTCCGGCTAGTGGTGTAGAGCCCAGATTTCTCCATTGGGCTTTGCTTCGATTTTATCGGCAGCCAGATATTCTGCAGTTCCAGCAGCAAACTACGGGCATTATCAACCTGAAATTTCAGGATTACCTTGATGCAAAGATCTATGCTCCTGTCGCTCAAAATGAGCAAAAACTCATCGTCCATATCCTCGACACCCTCGACACCCAGATCCAGAAGACCGAGGCGCTGATCGCCAAGCTGGAGAAGGTCAAGGAGAGCCTGCTCCACGACCTGCTGACCCGAGGCATCGACGAAAATGGACGGCTACGCCCCAGCCCCGAGCAAGCGCCGGAGCTTTATCAGGAATCGCCTCTGGGGTTGATTCCGAGGGAGTGGAAAATCAAGACAATTGGTCACTTGTCTTCTTCTATCGTCGATGGTCCGTTTGGGTCAAATCTAAAAACAGAGCATTATATCACCGTCCCTGGAATTCGAGTCATCAGGTTACAAAACATCACCCCTTTTGACTATGACGACAGCGACTGCGCCTTTATTAAAAATGATCATGCAGCATTATTATCGAAGAACACAGTCAACCCAGGAGATTTATTAGTTGCTTCTTTAGGCGATGGCACGCACCCCGCTGGGAGAGCATGTCTATATCCATCCGGTCTACCTAAAGCAATTAACAAGGCAGACTGCTTCCGTTTAAGGCCTAATAAAAATTTAGCCACCAACAACTACCTAATGTTGTTTATGAACTCTGATATTTTTGCCAAGCAGAGTCGAAAATGGACGCAAGGTGTGACCCTACAAAGGGTAAACACTACAAGCCTGAAGCAAATCATTGTTTCTTGCCCTCCCCTTGGAGAGCAAAAAATCATTTCCCAGAGGATCAATAAGTCTCTCAATCTTTTGTCAACCCAAAAAGAAGAGTTAGATAAGCTGAAATCAAAAAAACAAGGCCTCATGGACGACCTCCTGACCGGCCGCGTCCGCGTTACGCCGCTACTGGAACAGGTCCAGGCCACCACCCCGGCATAGACCGGGGCGCTTGCCACAACATCACAACACCAGGACGACACCGCCCAGGGAACTGCCATGACCACCTTCGACAGCACCAAGCGCTCGCTTCCCGATCTGCTCAAGGAAATCATCACCGGAAAGATCCAGCTCCCCGACTTCCAGCGCTGTTGGGTGTGGGGTAATGCATGGCGTAGGGCCAATCAGACAACTAAAATGGAAAGGACACAACTTACGCAAGACTGCAGGGAAGCTAACTGATGATAGTATCGATTCCTGATTGGACCACAGAGGGCGTCCTGCCTCCCGTGGATGCCGGCAGTCCGACATCTCCGTCCCGCTCTCCCTATGCGGTTTCGCTCATTGATCTTGTCCAACGCTTCGGCACATCCAAGGAACGCATCGAAATACTCGATGGCTTCCTGAATTACAGGCAAGGCCTACACGATGCGGGACTGACACAAGGCTTTCAGTGGCTGGATGGTAGCTATCTGGAGCACGTTGAGGCACTGGAAAGCCGCTCACCTAATGATATTGATGTAGTCAGTTTTATAGAGTTTCCTGGAACCATATCTCAACTACAGATCAAAGATCGTTATGATGAGATTATCGGTCTGACCAGAAGCACGAAGCTCGCTATCAAGCGCAAGTATCAAGTGGATGCTTATCTGGTATCCCTTGCACTTTCTCCTGCCGACCTTGTCGCACAAACGTCTTACTGGTACAGCATGTGGTCTCACCGTAGAAATAGCACTTGGAAAGGATTTGTCCAACTACCCCTATCGCCAGATTCGCGCGCAAGGCACGCGCTTGAAGAAATGAAGTATCCGGGAGTCACTGCATGAACCATCAAGAATATGTGGCATTGCAGGCTGAACGAAATGCACTCCAGGCGATGCTAGACAAGATCCCTGAAGATCGCGTTCTAGATAGGGCCAGTTTGGAGATCCGCCTGGAAGAGGTTGCTGAGCTATTGGCAGAGACTACCCTACCGGAGCGAGAGTTAACCAAGGCCGTTCTGACATTCAATGGACGACCAGTAGCAGGCTCGGAAGGGGTTCTTGCTGATTTTGCAACCAAAGCGCTGGCTGCATTTTCCGAAGCAATCACCGCTGTAGGTGCCTCTCTTCATGCAACCTTAGCGCCTACTGGGCCGGTGCCTAACCGTCAGCAGTATCAAATGATGATCACCGGCACCGCACGAGGATCTTTCGGTTTTCAACTCGAGGAATCAACGACCCAACTTGAGTTAGACGAAGACAGTACAGTTGCACTAGCACTAGAGGCAACTCGAAGCCTACTAGATGGCAGTGTCGGAGTCGATGATGAGCAACTAGCGGAAGCCGCTGCTGACATGGACCAGCGTGCTCTTGACAAGATTCGCAGCTTTGTAAGCGTGCTAAATGACAATGAAGCCGTTTGCACTTTAATGCACGCTAAGAAATCATTCCGCTTCAAGGATGCGAGTCAAGTCAAGCGAAGTCTCGAGAGACTAAGCACAGAGTACCTTTCTGAAAACGAAAAAGTTATATCGGTTAAATTTGGAGGCGCCCTGCCTCATAAGGGCAGCTGCGAATTCCAGATCGAAGGCAACAAAGAATGGCTGACAGCGAAAATTGGCCCCGGCGTAGAAAGTCCAGATATCATCAACGACCATCGCGGTGAAAAGGTCGAGGCTAAGATGCTGGTGACCCAGGCTGGACGTGGTCGGCCACGCTATAAGCTGCTAGAGCTACCTGCCTGGTCATCTCATCAGACATTGGACTGAGAATGCCGTCAGTGCTCGGCTTGCCACTCCACCCATCCAGTCGCAGCTTGTTTCCCGAGGGGCACCGGATTGCCTACCATCAGGGAACGCTAATCGCCTTGGAGCTGCAACAATGACAGGTCCTGAGTACACGGATGTCGAAAATCCCTTAACCGATCGGCTAGTGGGTCACCCGAGTTCGACGCCTATCTACCGCTGGCCCGCTTCAGCAACCGGCTAGATGATCTTGCCGAGTTCGTGCCATGGCCGCTGCTGCAGGCGCAGGACTTCCGTCGAGACCCGGAGGATCCGGAGAAGACTGAGCGCTACCAGGCCGAAGCCTTGGTGCATCACCACCTGCCGGCCTCGGCACTGCTTGGCATTGGCACGTATACTGATGACGTGCGAGACGCCGTAGAAGCTCAGGTAGCGGCACTCAAGCTTCCGCTGAAGGTGGTGACACGACCCAACTGGTTCTTCCAATGATTGAATACACCCGTGGCAATCTGATCGAGGCCGACGTAGAGGCGATCAAGGAAGGTCTGCAACACTGGCCCGACGATGTGGCCGGCCAGCGCAAGCTGCGCCTGTTCTCCGATGGTCTGATAGCGCTGGCGCTGGAGCGGCTTACCGGTATGGCACACCCGACCCGGGCCTTGGCCTAGCCACCCTGGCGGCTCGTTCAAATCGAATCAATGCCTCTGAATGAACGGCTGTCTCGCGCACCAGGGCCAGGCGTCACGCCAGCGGCAGACTACCGATATGGTCACCTCGATCCGCTGCGGCGATCGAAGCCAAGGCGCTGACGAACCCATAACGACAACGGACCGGTCTATGCCGACCTACGGCAATATCCTTTTCAGACAGGACGAGAACAGCGCCTTCACCACGGCTCGGCGGGCACCACTAGGCTTCACCGATGGCCGCAACGAGGCCTGGCTGCGTGACCTTCTCGCCAGCCACCCGGATCTGTTGCCGATTGAGGAGGTGGACCCCTCCTTCGCCCCGCTGGTGCCGCTGTGTACCGAACTCTCGACCGAGGCAGGCCCGGTGGACGCCGTCTTTATCAGCCCTTGTGGCAGGCTGACGCTGGTGGAGTGCAAGCTGTGGCGCAACCCGGAGGCGCGGCGCAAGGTGATCGCCCAGATCCTCGACTACGCCCGGGCCGTGTCCCAGTGGAGCTACGCCGACCTGCAACGTCGGGTCGCGGCGGCGAGCGGCCTCAAGGGCAATGCGCCCTTCGAGGCCGCCCGGGAGCTCAAGCCAGACCTGGACGAAGCCGCCTTCGTGGACGCCACCGCCCGCGCCCTGCGCGAGGGACGCTTCCTGCTGCTGATCGCCGGTGACGGCATCCGCGAAGGCATCAGCGGCATGGCCGAACTGATCACCCGCAACGCTGCACTGGGCTTCAGCTTCGGGCTCGTCGAGGTGGCGCTTTACGAGTTCGGCGACCAGGGCTTGGCGATACAGCCTCGTGTGGTCGCCAAGACGGAAACCATCGAGCGAACCTTCGTTCATGTCCAGACTGGCGACAGCCGCGTGCTGCGTGACATCACCGACGACGACGGGGCCGAGAGTGGCAGCGAATCTGCTTCGGTGACCGATGAGCGCACCTGGTGGGAGTCCCTCACCCGCTTAAGCTTCGATGATCCCGAGCAGGAGCCTCCGGTCTATCGCCCCCGCAACCATATCCGCGTTCCTCTTCCCCACCCAGGCCTCTGGCTCACCGCCTATCGCTCCATGGGAGAGGACATCTGCGGCGTGTTCCTCGCAGGAAAGAAGTCAGAGCTTCCGGAAATACTCGATACGCTGAACGAAGAGCGCGCACAGATCCTCGCCGAACTGCCTGGCGGCACCCAGGAACGCCTTCAGGATGACCCTGAGCGGCTCGGTTTCGCCTGTTACGCACGACTTGGCGAATTCACCAACGACAACGAGTGCCGTGCCTGGCTGGCGCAGCAGCTCAACCACTTCGTCAACGCCTTCCGCCCACGGCTGAAGGCGATGGTCAAACAGGGGTAACGCATGGCAGGACCCGAATACACGGACGTAGAGAAGCCCTTCATCGACCAACTGGTGAGCCAGGGTTGGCAGCACCTGGTCGGATCGCTGGATGATCCGGCCGTCACCCACCGCGAAAGCTTCGCCCAGGTGGTCATGGAGCCAGTGCTGCGTGAGCGCCTGCGGAGAATCAATCTGCGCAATGGCGAGCCTTGGCTCGACGAGGCGCGTCTGGATCAGGCAGTCGCAGCGATCACCCGCCTACCGGCCAGCAAGGTGCTGGAGGCCAACAAGCTTGGAACCGAGCTGCTGCTGAACGGCCTGGCCGTCGAGGGACTCGAGGACTGGGACGGTGGCCGAGGCCAGACCCTGCGCTTCATCGACTGGGACGAGCCCCTCAACAACACCTTCACCGTGGTCAATCAGTTCAAGGTGAAGTGCCCGCCTGGCCACGACTCGGCCAAGGGTCACGTGATCCCGGAC
Source organism: Halomonas sp. OfavH-34-E (assembly GCF_024124525.1). Lineage (NCBI taxonomy): Bacteria > Pseudomonadati > Pseudomonadota > Gammaproteobacteria > Oceanospirillales > Halomonadaceae > Halomonas > Halomonas sp. OfavH-34-E. The sequence continues at coordinate 52,215 of NZ_JAMXRY010000031.1, forward strand.
CTGGTGCTGTTCGTCAACGGCATCCCGCTGGTGGTGGTGGAGTGCAAGAGCCGCACCGTACCGGAGGGACTCAGCCAGGCGGTAGACCAGCTACGCCGCTATCACGACCAGCGTTTTGTGGAAAATGAAGTCGAGGAGCACGAAGGGGCACCGGCGCTGTTCGCCACCAGCCAGTTTCTGGTCGCCAGCAACTTCGATGAGGCGCGGGTAGGCACCATTGGCGCCCGCTTCACCCACTATCTGAGCTGGAAGACGGTGACACCACAGCGCGAGGCGGAGGTGGCCATCGATCTCGGGGTGGCGGATCTCTCCGCTCAGCAGCGCCTGGTTGCCGGCATGCTGACCAAGGCCAACATGCTCGATATCGTGCGTCACTACACCCTGTTCATGCAGGTGGGTGGGCAGGAAATCAAACTGGTGTGCCGCTATCAGCAGTTTCGCGGCATGACCCGCGCCGTGGAGCGACTAAAACATGGCAAGACGCGCCGCCAGGACGGTGAATCCGACCGCCGCGGCGGCATTGTCTGGCACACTCAGGGCAGCGGCAAGAGCCTCTCCATGGTCTTTCTGGTGCGCAAGCTGCGCACTGACCCGATGCTGCGCCGCTTCAAGGTGGTGGTAATCACCGATCGCAAGGACCTGCAGAAGCAACTGTCCGAGACGGCGGAACTCACCGGCGAGAGCGTCGACAAGGCCGGCAACACCGCCCGGCTCCAGAAGCTGCTGGCACGCGACGGCCCGGGCCTGGTGTTTGGCACCATCCAGAAGTACCGGGACTCGGACGACGAACCCGATGGCGAGGATGAACAGCCCTCTAAGGTCTACACCTGCGCCTCACCAGGGCTGGACAGCGGTCGGCAAGATGCCGCCGAACGGGAGGCCTCGACGAGCGTCGGCGCCCCGAGGAAACCCTCCCTCAGCGAGCCCTTCGAGGTACTCAATACCAGCGAGGACATCCTGATCCTAGTGGACGAAGCCCACCGCACCCAGGCCGGCGACCTGCACGCCAATATGATGCGCGCCCTGCCCAACGCCGCACGCATCGGCTTCACCGGCACGCCCATCATCATGGGCGACAAGAAGCGCACCCACGACATCTTCGGCGAGTACATCGACCGCTACACCATCAAGGAGGCGGAGCAGGACGGTGCCACGGTACCTATCCTCTACGAAGGACGCACCGCCAAAGGGGCAATCAAGGACGGCGCCAGCCTTGACGGCCTGTTCGAAGACCTGTTCCGCGCCCATAGCAAGGAAGAGCTGGAGGCGATAGAGAAGAAGTACGCCACCAAGGGACAGATCTTCGAGGCACCTCAATTGATCCTGGAGAAGGCAAGGGACATCCTGCGCCACTACGTCACCCACATCCTGCCCAACGGCTACAAGGCCCAACTGGTGTCTTATAGCCGCCGGGCGGCGCTGCGCTACTTCGAGGCTCTCGAGCGGGCCAAGGTTGAGCTTCTTGAGGAAGCCATGGCGCTTTCTCCCGAGGACAAGGCGCTGGACGATACCCAACTCTTGAGCCGGCCCTTGCGAGTCAAGGCCGCGATCCAGGCCTGGCGCTACCGCCAGGTGCTGCGAGAGCTGGAGTTCGCCGTGGTCTTCAGTAGCGGCAACAACGATGACTCAGCCTGGGCCAGATGGAGCGATCGAACCGCCGTCGAGAACCACATCAAGCGCTTCAAGAAGCCGCTGCCGCCGCTCACGGGTGAAGCGCCCAAGGACCCTGCCAAGCATGATTCACTGGCTTTCCTGATCGTAAAAAGCATGCTGTTGACCGGCTTTGACGCCCCCATCGAGGGCGTGATGTACCTGGATCGCTCACTGCGAGAGGCGGAGCTGCTGCAGGCCATCGCTCGCGTCAATCGGACCGGTTTCGGCAAGACCCACGGCATTGTGGTGGACTACTTCGGCGTGGCCAATCACCTCAAGGAAGCGCTGGCCGCCTACAGCGAAGAAGACATCGAGGGCGCCCTGCAGAGTCTCAAGGACGAGATCCCGCTGCTGCGCGACCGTCATCTGCGGGTGATCGACGTGCTACGTACCCAGGGCGTGGATGACCTGGACGACGTCGAGGAAGCGCTACAGGCGCTGGCCGATGAGCGGGTGCGCGCCGAGTTCTTGGTCAAGCTCAAGGAGTTCAATCGTGGTCTGGATGAGGTGCTGCCGCGCCCTGAGGGACTCGAGTTCGTCAACGACGCCAAGCGCCTCGCCTATATCCACGCCCTGGCGCGCAATCGCTACAAGGACACCCCGGAGCTTGGCCGCGACATCGGCAACAAGGTGCGAAAACTGATTGACGACTACGTAATCTCGCTCGGCATCGACCCCCGCATCCCGCCGGTTCAGCTCACCGACGCCGAGTTCGACGAGCACCTGAATCGCCAGGTGGGCGACCGTGCCAAGGCCTCGGAGATGGAGCACGCGGTGCGCTCCCACGTACGCAAGCATCTGGACGAGGACCCGGTGAAATACGGCCGCCTCAGCGAGCGCCTGGAGGAGCTGCTCGACCAACTCGATGGTCAGTGGGCCGAGCAGGTGGAGGCACTCAAGACGCTGATCCAGCAACTGCGTGACGGCGCCAGCGTCGATGGCGAGGCGATCCCCGAGATGCCCGCCTACGCCGAACCCTTCTGGCGCGAGTTGGTCGCCAGTGCTGGCCTGGAGGTAGCAAAGATGAACGCTGCCACCGCCCAGACACTGCTCGACGCCACCGAGGAAATCGTCGCCACGATCCAGCAGGAGATCGCCATCCCCGACTTCTGGAAGCCCTCCCATGTCCCGGACCAGGAGCGCCTCAAACAGCACCTGTTCAGTCAGCTGATGATGGGAAGCCTCGTTTCGATGGATCAGGCCGAAGCCACGGCCGAGCGGCTCTTCGACCTGGCGCGCAGCAACCACCATAAGCTGGTACACGCATGACGCAGCTGGCCGTGGACGATCTCACCTTCGAGGTGCGCGAGAGCTCGCGCCGCAAGACGCTGGAGATCACCGTGGACCGCGACGGCGAGCTGGTCATTGCGGCGCCTAGCGGCACCGATGAACGTCTGCTGCGCGACTTCGTGATCGAGAAGCGGTTGTGGATCTACCGCAAGTTGGCGCAGAAGGCGGAGCAGCGCCGCCGGCTGCCGCAGAAGGAATACGTCAACGGCGAGGGCTTTCTGTACCTGGGTCGAAGCTACCGACTCAAGCGGGTGGCCACGGACGCCCAGAGCGCCCCTCTCAAGCTCGTCAACGGGCGTTTTCAGCTACGCCAGGATGCGCTGCCCGACGCCCGCGAGCACTTTATCCGCTGGTACACCACCCGCGCCACCGCCTGGCTCCTTGCCAAGGTGAAGGAGCACGCTCGGCGGATGGGCGTGGAGCCGGCCGGCGTGACGGTGCAGGATCTGGGCTACCGCTGGGGGTCCTGCGGCAAGGGCAATCGGGTCTACTTTCACTGGAAGACCATCCTGCTGCCACGCCATATCGCCGAGTACGTCGTCGTACACGAATTGGTCCACCTACGAGAGCCCCACCACACGCAGGCCTTCTGGCGGCGCCTCGAACGCGCCATGCCGGACTATGAACAGCGCAAGGGTTGGCTCGCCCGTCACGGTATCGAGGTGGAGGGGGTGTAGAGCCAGGCCAACAGCTTGAACCGCAGACGCACCGTGTCAGCGACGGCGGAACGGGGTCAGCGATGATGGGCTCGGCTGGACTCAGCTTCGGCGCCCCGATCAGGACGTTGGCAGCAAGGAAAGACGAGAAACCTGACGGGAACTGCGGACGCCGTGCAGGCAACGTCGGACATGATTCAGCTAGGTTACACAAACGCGCTTAGGTACTGACAGATACCACGCCACGAGAAGGGAGAGATACACACTTGATGGGAATGGCACCGGTGGTCGGACTCGAACCGACACACTGTTTACAGCGGATTATTTTTAATAAAATCAATAGCTTATAATAAATACAGAGAAACAGATTTTACTAAAGTGTCACTCCTGATTGGGTAGCGAACTAGGACATCTTAGCCACAAGGCTGCATCGCTACGATCACCTGGATAGCTATGTCCTAGATGAAGATCGCTATCCAAGCGATTTGTCCCCGGACGGCTGAAGTGGACCCCATTCGTCGGTCCACCTGACAGGTCATCTAAGCTCGGATCAGTAGGTCATTGGCGTCAGGCCGCCTGGATCTGGGTGAAGTCCCCGGATAGCTCTGGATCGTCTCATGCTGCTGACTCTCTGAGGTCGCCCCCCTGAAAGCACTATGCTCTCGGGAGGTTGCTCGTCGGCCAAGCTGGCGAGTTCTAACCCACTACGGACAGAGCCGCGACACGCCTAGGGCGCGGCTCAGGCGATCTTGACACTCACCACTCCCGATCCTATGATTCGGGCATCCACGCCCCTGGCAGTAAGCCATCCCATACATCCCGGGATGAGCCGAGCCCTGGGGCGTTTTTGTTTCTGGAGAACGGAACGTGCCAACAGCGATACTCGTGGACGGCGCCTACTTCATCAAGCGCTTCCGCCGGATAGAGCCCGCGAACGCCTACGATGCGAAACGGGCGGCTGACTGCCTGCACCGCTGGGCTGTCAGTCACCTGCATGACGGCAATGGCGGCAAGGCCAAGCGACCTCGCCGCGACCTCTATCGCATCTTCTTCTACGACTGTCCTCCCTTGACCAAGAAGATGCACAATCCGATTACCAAGATGGCGATCGATTTCTCGAAGACCGATGAGGCAATCTTCCGCTCCGAACTGCACGCCGAACTCCTCGGCAAGCGAAAGCTCGCGGTGCGACTTGGCCATCTATCGGACGATGCCCAGTGGACCATCAAGCCACAGGTCATCCGTGAGCTTCTGAAGGGGAAAATCAAGTTCGATGACATCGACGAGGACGATGTTCAGATCGACATACGGCAGAAAGGCGTTGATATGCGAATCGGTGTCGACGTGACCTCCCTGACCCTGAAGAAACAGGTCGACCAGATAGTGCTGATCGCTGGTGACGCGGACTTCGTCCCCGCAGCCAAGATAGCGCGCAGAGAAGGAATCGATTTCGTTCTAGACCCTATGTGGCAGCAAATACCTTCTGGTCTTCATGAACATATTGATGGTCTACGGACCACCTGTCCTAGACCAACTTCAGCCAACAAACCAAAGCAGCCATAAGTAAATCTCAAGTGGCACTTGCTAGCGATCGCCTTAGGGAAGGACGGTTTGAATGAACCCACGAATCCTGGCGTTCAGTTCATGACCACATCAAAAAAAACTCAGTACACCACAACCAATTGCCGACACCTTTTCGCTTCAAAAAAAGCAACTTTCGACTCGATCCAGCAGGAAAGACTTTCGGTCATACCCCGGACTCAATGACATTTCCCCAACCAGAAAAAGCATGGTCACTGATGCAAGCGACGGCATTGCGACTCGACGAAATCTCGATGCCACAAACCACTGGTCGGCTTTAGTCGGTTGCATGGACTCATGACGTTCATCGCGACATGCGTTCAGGCTTTGAAACTAGGGAACTGCAGATAGGGGAAAACGAGCGTAAGGAGGGAATACACGAACTGCATTGGGAATGGTGCCGGTGGTCGGACTCGAACCGACACACTGTTTCCAGCGGCGGATTTTGAATCCGCTGCGTCTACCAATTCCGCCACACCGGCAACGGGCGAGGATTATACGTGGGTGGCGCCAGAGGTCAATTCCCCTGAGCCGCTCGCTGGCGCCTGTCGGGGGCCGATGGCGCCGTTGTCGAGGCGACTCCCGCCCCTGTCGGGCGCGGCACCCGCCGCATCCGGCCGAGCATCGACCTGGGATCGGCCTCGGCCGTTGTCAGCCAAAGCCCCACCGGCCGTCGGTTTCGGCACCCTGGCGGCAGGTGGGTCATTCCTCCATGTCTTGACGCTCGCCCGCTCGGGTTAGACCTTGGTAGACTGCGCTCCGCCTGCCCCAGGTCAACCAAGCCCCTGGTCAACGAGACCCGCGTCCAGCCCAGAATGGAGTCGCCCATGGCTGACACTCGCAATGAAGCCGTTCCCCATCCGTCCATCGCCAGCCGCATCGGGCTGGTGCTGGGTCCGCTGTTGTTGATCGCCACCCTGGTGCTGCCCCCGCCCGGCGACATGTCACAGGCCGCCTGGGGCTGCGTCGGCATGGCACTGCTGATGGCCAGCTGGTGGTCCACCGAGGCGATCCCGATCCCGGTGACCTCGCTGATCCCCCTGGTGCTGGCCCCGGCGGTGGGCATCGGCAGCATCAAGGAGGTCGCGGCCAGCTACGCCAATCCGATCATCTATCTGTTTCTTGGCGGTTTCCTGCTCGGTATCGCGATGCAGACCTGGAACCTGCACAAGCGTATCGCCCTGCACGTGTTGAAGGTCGTCGGCAGCGAGCCCAAGCGCCAGATCGCCGGGTTCATGATCGCCACCGGTTTTCTCAGCATGTGGGTGTCCAACACCGCCACCTCGATCATGATGTTGCCCATCGGCATCTCGGTGCTGAGCCTGCTCGAGGATTCCGACCCTGATGAGCTGCGCCGCTTTGCCACCGCGCTGCTGTTGGGCATCGCCTATTCGGCCAGCATCGGTGGTGTGGCCACATTGATCGGCACGCCGCCCAACGCTCTGCTGGCGGGTTATCTGGCCGATGACCGCGGCATCGACCTGGGCTTCGCCCAGTGGATGCTGGTCGGGGTACCGATCAGTGTGGTGATGATGTCGCTGACCTGGTGGTGGCTGTCCCGCGGCGGCTTCTCGCTGAAGGTCGGCAAGGGTGAAAGCGACAACCTGATCAAGGACCAGCTCGCCGAGATGGGCCCGATGAGTGCCGCCGAACGCCGTGTCGGCCTGCTGTTTCTGGCCGCGGCGGCGCTGTGGATCCTGCGCCCGCTGCTCAATGACATGGGCGCCTCCTGGCTGTCCGACACCACCATCGCCATCGTCGCCGGCATGGCGCTGTTCCTGATTCCTTCCGGCCGTCGTTCCGGCGAGGCGCTGATGGTGTGGGAAGACGCAGTGAAGCTGCCCTGGGGCATCCTTCTGCTGTTCGGCGGCGGCCTCGCGCTGGCCGGAGCGATCAGCAAGTCGGGGCTGGCCGAGTGGATCGCCAACCAGCTGTCGATCCTCGGCGCCCTGCCGGTGCTGGCGATCATCGGCGGCGTGGTGCTGGTCATCATCTTCCTCACCGAGGTGACGTCCAACACCGCCACCGCGGCGGCCTTCCTGCCGCTGCTCGGCGCCCTGGCGCTGTCGCTGGATCTGCCGGTGATGCTGATCACCGTGCCGGCCGCCATCGCCGCCAGCTGCGCCTTCATGATGCCGGTGGCCACACCACCCAACGCCATCGTCTTCGGCACCGGTCACATGAAGATCCAGTCGATGATTCGTGCCGGCTTTGCCCTCAACCTGATCAGTACGGTGGTGGTGACGCTGATGGCCTACGGTCTGATTCTGCTGCTGTGGTAGCCACCCCGATGGCCCCTGGTCGTCGACCCGACTGCGCTGTCCGCCTCGCGGATGGCCGAAACGGACTGACGCTGATGGCGTGGTCGTGACAGAAGATCGACGCCGTTTCCTGACGTGGCGGTCAGGAAACGGTATCCTTGTGCGCCTTTGGCATCCTTCATCCCGCCTGACGACTTGCGAATTCCCATGCAGCGCGCCGACTTTCATTTCGAGCTCCCCGAAGAGCTGATCGCCCGTTACCCGTCCGACGTTCGCAGCGACTGCCGCCTGCTGTGTGTCGACGGCGCCAGCGGACACCTCGACCACCGCCGCTTTCCGGACCTCGAGCAGTTGCTCGAGCCAGGCGACCTGCTGGTGTTCAACGACACCCGCGTGATCCCCGCCCGTCTACACGGCCACAAGACCAGCGGCGGCAAGGTGGAAATGCTGCTCGAACGGCCGCTGGACGCCCATCGGGGGCTGGTCCATCTGCGTTCGAGCAAGTCACCGAAGCCCGGCACCGAGCTTCACTTCGAGGGCGGCATCCAGGCGGTGGTCGAAGGCCGCCGCGACGCCCTGTTCGAGCTGCGCTTTCTCGGCGATACCCCGATGATCGCGCTGCTGGAGCGCCACGGCCATATGCCGCTGCCGCCGTACATCACCCGCGACGACGAGCTGTCCGACCGCGAGCGCTACCAGACCGTCTACGCCCGCCGCGACGGGGCGGTGGCCGCGCCGACCGCC